>JBKJIX010000117.1:0-11877 GCA_046598205.1 Chitinophagaceae bacterium | reverse complement strand
CGGGTAGCCAAATGCTTTATAAGGCCGTTCAGCATCGGGTCTTTTCTTGCGAAGAATGAAAATGCCGATGATGGTGAGTACATAAAACAGTACAACTACAAAAGAAATCATATCCAGCAACTGACCGTATTTACCGCTAAGGCTCCAGGCGCAGGCTACAATACATTGTATCCATAATGCATATTGGGGTACCGCATTTTTATTTAGCTTACCTGCTTTTTTAAAGAAGAGGCCATCTTTTGCCATAGTATAATAAACTCTTGCACCAGCCAAGATCAACCCATTATTACAGCCAAACGTAGAAACCATTATTAACGCCGCAATCATGTAGGTGCCAAAGTCGGGAAATATAGTATTGGCAGCGGCAACGGCCACCCGGTCATCCTTTGCAAATGCCAATTCGTTTAATGGGAGTACATTCAGGTACATCAGGTTGGCTGCCACATAAATTATAGTAACTATCAGCGTACCGAGAAATAAACTCAATCCTACATTCCTTTTTGGATTCTTCATTTCGCCAGCGATGAAAGTCACATTATTCCATGCATCACTGCTGAAGATAGAGCCTACCATGGCAGCAGCAATAGCACCCATTAATGCTGCACCCCCAATGCCAACAGCATTTACAGTTCCTGTTGCATCTTTTTCTACATGCATGGCATTAAAACCGGTACTCCAGTTCTCAGCCCAAAAACTATGTTTAACCAATAAGAAACCAAACAATATCAAACCAAATAAAGCCAGCAACTTGGCAGAAGTAAATAATGTTTGAATGAATTTACCCTCCTTAACCCCCCGGGAATTTACATAGGTCAGTAAACAAATAATAACTATAGCTACCAATTGTCCGGAGTAAACATTTATAATGCCGGCGTCAAACAAAAAATAATTATTACCTAATTCCGGTACCATGTAAGCGAGGAATTTTGAAAAGGCAACACCTACTGCTGCAATCGTAGCGGTTTGTATTACAGCAAAAAAACTCCACCCGTATAAAAACCCCATCAATGGATTGTAGGCTTCTTTCAGGTAAACGTATTGTCCGCCTGCTTTTGGATACATGCCGCTTAATTCGCCATAACTCATAGCGGCGGTAATAGTCATAAAACCAGTAATAACCCACACGGCAATCAGCCAGCCAGCACTCCCTACATTGCGGGTAATGTCGGCACTAACAATAAAAATTCCGGAGCCAATCATAGAGCCAGCCACAATCATGGTAGCATCAAAAAGGCCGAGAGATTGTTTAAATCCCGTTTGTTGTTCAGACATGGTGTTGGTTTTGGAGGAGCAGTTGTTTTAAGCGAAGGGGAAAATACTGATTTCCGGTAAAAAGGCTCAAAAAGAATTATAAACGGCTTAGGCTGAACAGATTTCCGGGATTGACTGTAAACCTTTAGTTTTGAAACTTTACTGTTTAGAATTATGAATAAACGAAAAGCCGGACTGCTTGCCCTTGTGCTTTTTACCATTGTTGCTATTCTGCATGTTATGCAGGGACAGGGATGGGCTACTTTTTCAGAGAAAGCATTAATGACGATGCGCTGGGTATTTGTAGCCAGTCTGGTGCTTTTTGCTATCTACAAAAAATCACTCACTACCTGGATATTGGTTGCAATGGCGATAGGCGTGGAAATAGGAATTGACTTTAAAGATTTTTCCCAGCAACTTTCCTTTCTCAGTAAAATATTCCTTCGCTTAGTAAAAACAATTGTGGCGCCACTACTTTTTGCAACATTGGTGGTTGGTATTGCCAGCCATGCCAACCTAAAGCAAGTAGGAAGGATGGGCTGGAAGTCGCTGGTGTATTTTGAAATTGTAACAACAATTGCTTTGATAATCGGATTAGCGGCCATTAATTTAACCGGTGCCGGAAAAGGAATTAATATACCAGCGGAATTATTAAAGGAACTGCCTAAATCATCCGAAAGACAGTTACAGTCTAAGGTCATTGGTATATTAGATAGTGCCGGCGTGCAGGTACCCGAAGGTCTTTTAAACAGGTTGCCGGATGCACCTCCAAAAGGATGGCAAGATCATATTATTGATATTTTTCCTGAGAATATTATCAAATCAATTTACG
The DNA here is from genome assembly GCA_046598205.1 of Chitinophagaceae bacterium. Lineage (GTDB taxonomy): Bacteria > Bacteroidota > Bacteroidia > Chitinophagales > Chitinophagaceae > JJ008. The sequence continues at coordinate 9,794 of JBKJIX010000117.1, read as the reverse complement.
AAGGCAATGTGCTTCCCATAGTTTTCTTTAGTGTCATCTTTGGAATTGCTTTGGCATTGCTAAATGAGAAGAAGAAAAAGCCAATGCTGGAGTTTGCTGAAAGCCTGTCGGAAACGATGTTCAAATTCACTAACATCATCATGTATTTTGCCCCGTTTGGTGTGGGTGCTGCCATAGCCGTTACGGTCGGGCATTTAGGAGTAGATATTTTAAAGAATCTTGCATTACTGCTTATTACGCTGTATCTCGCATTGATTGCATTTATCTTATTGGTTTTATTGCCTGTTGCAATTTGGGTGGCAAAAATTCCCCTACGGAAATTCATACAGGCCATACGGGAACCGGTATCAATAGCATTTGCTACTACCAGCTCCGATTCTGCTTTGCCAAAGGCATTGGAGAATATGGAAAAATTTGGTGTACCAAGAAAAATCGTTTCGTTTGTAATTCCAACAGGCTACACATTTAATCTTGATGGAACAACATTGTATTTATCACTGGCATCTGTATTTGTAGCACAGGCAGCCGGTATTGATTTGTCATTTGGTGAGCAATTGATGATTGGTCTTACCCTGATGCTGACAAGCAAAGGTGTAGCAGCGGTACCGAGAGCATCATTGGTAATATTAATTGCCACAGCGGCCACCTTCCATTTTCCGCTCTGGCCCATTATGGCCATTTATGGTATAGATGAACTAATGGACATGGCAAGAACTTCGGTGAATGTAATTGGTAATACTCTGGCCAGTTGCGTAATTGCAAGATGGGAAGGTGAGTTTGATGATGCAAAGGCATTGGCCTTTAACGAAAAAGCAGCAGACGCTGTTATTGGTTAATAAGAAAAATATAAAAGTGAATAAGCTATGGAGTTGATGTATTTGTTGGATAGTTTCCACTGGAGCCATTTATTACAACCTCAGTGGTATGTGGAGAATGGAGGACTGTGGTTATTATTATTGGTAGTGTTTGCCGAAACAGGATTGTTTGTGGGGTTCTTTTTGCCCGGCGATTCTTTATTGTTTGTTGCAGGCATATTTGCTCATAAAATGGAAAATGGTGATCCCGGATTGACACATCAGTTTTTGAAGCTAATTGGAATGGGAAATGTGCAGAATGAATTTGTGGATTTGTTTGTGCTGGTTGGACTTATTTCTTTTGTAGGAATTCTTGGCAATGCAGTCGGTTACTGGACAGGAAGAAAAGTAGGTCCTGCCATGTTTAATTGGAAAGACCGTTTCCTTTTCAAAAAAAGATATTTATTCCAGGCACAGGAGTTTTATACAAAGCATGGTGGGTTGGCCATCATCGGCGCAAGGTTTCTTCCTTTCATCAGAACGTTTGCACCAATTGTAGCAGGTATTGTAAAAATGGACAGGAAAAAATTTCATTTTTTTAATGTAGTTGGATCCATAGCCTGGGTATTCACTATGATATTTGCCGGCTACTTTTTGCAAAAATGGATATTGCAGCAGTTTGGATTTGATTTAAAAGATCATCTGGAAATAATTGTAATCGGGATAGTCCTGGTAACTACGGCGCCGGTTATTATTAAATTGCTTACATCAAAGAAAGGCCCGCCCGGGATGCCTCCATCTGCTGACAATACACTTCGCTAGTTATGAAAAAACAGTACGGTATTTTATCCATTCCTGTTATTGTTGCCGCCCTTGGTTATTTCGTTGATATTTATGATTTGCTCCTTTTTAGTATTACCCGTGTCGTAAGTCTTCGTTCATTAGGTTTATCCGATGCTGAAATACTTACGCAGGGTGAATCTATCATCATGTGGCAGATGGGTGGTCTGTTGCTGGGAGGCATTTTATGGGGAGTCATGGGAGATAAGAAAGGACGACTGAGTGTACTGTTTGGTTCTATCATTTTGTATTCACTTGCCAATATTGCCAATGGATTTGTACAAACTCCCGGTCAGTTTAAGATGATTCGTTTTATAGCGGGGTTGGGATTAGCCGGGGAGTTGGGTGCTGGCATTACTTTAGTTTCTGAATTAATACGAAAAGAGAAAAGAGGAATCGCCACATCATTTGTTGCAGGCGTTGGACTTACAGGTGCAGTGGTAGCTTATTTTATGAAAGAAAATTTTGATTGGCGCACCTGTTATTTCATTGGTGGTGGTTTAGGCCTGGCATTACTGCTACTCCGCATTTCAGTATTTGAATCAGGAATGTTTAACGAAGTAAAAAAGCTTGGTGTGCAGCGGGGAAATTTTTTTATGCTGTTTAATAGCAAGGAACGGTTTAAAAAATATCTCTTTAGCATATTAATTGGATTGCCTACCTGGTTTGTAATTGGTGTGCTGGTTACTTTTTCCAGTGAATTTGCAAAGCATTTTGGAATTACTGAAGCGGTTGATCCCGGCAAAGCCATTATGTATGCTTATGCAGCCATTTCAATTGGCGACATATTGATTGGCTTTATCAGCCAATGGCTGAGGAGCAGAAAAAAAGCTCTTTACCTTTTCTATTTCATTACGGCTGTGTTCATGGTGCTGTTTTTTACCGCACAATGGAATGGGTCTGCTGCAAAAATGTACTGGATTTGCGCCGGGCTTGGTTTTGGCACCGGCTTTTGGGCCATCTTTGTAACCATGGGGGCAGAGCAGTTTGGCACCAATTTACGGGCCACTGCTACTACCACTATTCCCAATATGGTTAGGGGGATGCTAACAATTTTTATTCTTCCACTGTTTCAATGGCTGCGGGGAATGGAAGGTGTTGGTTTTGTAAAGGGTGGAATTTATGCCGCCATTATCATTATGATAATCACCGTCTTTGCAGCGATAATGTCCAAAGAAACCTTTAATAAAGATTTGAATTTTGTAGAAAAATAATTTGTGGCAAAATTCCTCATCATACGTTTTTCCTCCATCGGTGATATTGTTCTCACAACACCTGTCCTCCGTTGTTTAAAGAAACAAGTGCCGGATGCAGAAGTACATTTTTTAGTAAAAGATAAATTCAGATCTGTTGTTGAACACAATCCTTATATAGACAAACTGCATGTGCTGGCGCATAGCTGGGAGTTGATGATTGTGGAGCTAAAGACAGAGCAATATGATTATATTATTGACCTACATCACAATGCCAAAACACTTCGGTTAAAAAATGCATTGAAAGTAAAATCTTTCTCTTTCTACAAGCTCAACATTAAAAAATATTTCTATACGGCCTTGAAAATAAATATGCTGCCGAAGGTTCATATTGTTGACAGATATTTGAAAACGTTAGCATTATTTGGTGTAAAGAATGATGGGGCCGGGTTGGATTATTTCATTTCAAAAGAAGAAGAAACAAAACGGGAAGATATTCCTGCTTCTCATCATGCAGGATATATAGCTTGTGTAATTGGAGCTGCTCATTTTACAAAACGATGGCCGGTGCATAAATGGAAAGAGTTTTGTTCGGCAATTGAGCATCCAATTATTTTATTGGGAGGTCCGGAAGACAAAGTAAACGGCGATGAGATTGCTGCGGTTGACTTCGTAAGAGTGTATAATGCCTGTGGTAAATTCAAACTGAATGAAAGTGCTGACCTTGTACGAAAAGCAAAACTTGTTATCAGCAATGATACAGGCCTCATGCACATAGCTGCTGCATTTAAACGACCCATCATTTCTCTTTGGGGAAATACAGTTCCTTCATTTGGAATGTATCCGTATTATGGTGATGTTAATATCCATGCCACGGTTTTGAACCGTGGCATGGATATTAGCTTCGATATTCTTGAAACGAATAAACTCTGGTGCCGGCCCTGCTCCAAAATCGGGTATAATAAATGCCCGTTGGGTCACTTTAAGTGCATGGAAAAAATTTCATCCCGGGAACTCCGGGAGAGAGCTATTCAAAAATTATAACCCAATCCGGAGTACCTGAAATGTTTTTGTCTTGAAATGACGGAAACAATGCTGCACTAATTTTACTTATCCATATAAAGCATTGCCAGTACAATGCAGATAACAATAAAACCTGCCAGCAAACCGGCCTGTACATTTTCATTTTTTGCAATGAGTCGAATTTTTTTCATACCTGATTTTTTAATAAATGAATAATAACCAGGTTTTCCAGGATATGAAGTATGCAGGTAATCAGTAAGGATAGGGGGAAATATCAAAGGTGCAAATCTAATTAACGATAACCTCAATTGCAAACTAATGGTGACTTTTTTGTAATATTAAGCCGGGATAGGAAAACTACGATTAGTCCGGTATTCGGATAGTCAAAACAAGATTGTAATTTCATAATATGCCTTCTGTCTTTCAATCAGTTATACTTAGCTGCTGTCTGCTTGCCTGTTGCCCCACTATTAGCTATCAGCAAGTAACTGTCAGGTCCCGGGTTGCATATAATAGTATAGACTCATTCTGGATTCACGGAGATATAAAAGTTACTATTGACAAGCCTGCCCATTTTACTACACAAGGTAAAAAAACTATCATTACTTTTTTTGCTTTGCCTAATGGAAATTCCACAGAGCAAACCATGGGTAAAAAAATGCAACCGGGAGATGACTGGCACTACGATATTCAGCATATCCAGGCACAAACTCAGTTTATAAGGCAGCAATTGTCATACAAGAATTTTGTTACCATCTACCTGGAGAATACGTATAAGAGCTGGCCCTCCTGAAAACAGAAACATCCCGATTTTAAAAATATAATACCTCACTTAGTGGATTCATTGTCTGATGTAGTTGCTACGAAGAATAAAGTTATTTACCTGAATGGCCATAGCGGGGGTGGCAGTTTTATTTTTGGCTACCTGGCTGGAGTGGACAGGATACCAGGCAAAGTAAAGCGTATCAGTTTTCTCGACAGTGATTACGGTTATGATAGTAGTTATTATCCAAAATTCAATATATGGCTGAAAGAAGTAAATGGGGCTGCCTTAAATGTATTTGCTTATAATGATAGTATTGCTTTATACAGTGGTAAACCTTTTGTATCTGCTACCGGCGGCACCTGGTACAGAAGCCACTTGTTCCTAAAACATCTGCAGGATGATTTTCGTTTTTCACAAACAAACACCGACAGCCTGATTATTTATAAGAATAAAAACAAAAGGATACAATTCTTTTTTAAACCAAACTTCAACCGGGGTATTTATCACACCCAGCAAGTGAAATTAAATGGATATATCCATTCTGTTTTGTGCGGAACAAAAGCAGATTCAAAAAAATACAGATATTATGGAGCCAGGGCTTACAACCATTTGATACGATAAATCATAGTTGATACCAGGGGAAAAGGGATAGGGCTGCATGGTGTAATAACTGCCATGAAACGGTTATTCAGATAATTCTATTTCAGAAAAAGACTTTATGGGTAATCAGTTTGAAAAAGAACCGGAAATTGTTTTCTGAGTTTATCCTTTTTTCTTTCTTTAATATTGTCAAATAGCTTTTTATACCGAAATATGCATAATTCTATTAATGCCCTGCGTTGCCCTTCCTGTATTTTCTTTATCACTACTTCCACCACCATATCGGGCACATCATTACTTGTTCTTTCTAATTTTATTTTGTCTTGCATTTCTCCGGTTCCGGTATAGCTTTTGAAAAGCCGGTGCTGTAAATAACGGGCCAGGTCGTCAGCAAGCAAAGTATCACGACCAACAGAAATGGTACCGGCTTCATCTACTTTTATATGCAGAATTTTTTCAGAGGCCAATTTTACTGAAGATGTATTATTCAAATTGCCGATGACTGTAATAAGCAGGAAGAACAGGTGCATGATTAAGGTTCAAGGGTTGTTCTTCTAAGGTAATAAGAAAATCATTGCAGTTCACTCAACTCCAGCCAGCGAAGCTCTTTTTCGTCTAGCAGTTGCGTTATTTCGCCAATGCGGTGGGAGAGTTGTTGCAGTTCTCCGAAAGGGGTGTTGCTGTTATTTAGTTTTTCGGTAACGGTTTCTTTTTCTTTTGCCAGGGAGGCAATTTCTTTTTCTAACTGTTCAAATTCTCTTTTCTCTTTATATGAAAGTTGTCGCTTGATGCTGGTTATTGGCTGCTGGTTATTGATTTCAGTATGTGCGTCATTTGTTACAGCCTTTTCATTGCCAGACAGTACACTACCTATTCCCGACTGCACACCATTTGCCATTGCTTGCCTGTACTGCGAATAATTCCCCGGAAAATCCCTGATTACCCCGTCACCTTCAAAAATAAATAAGTGATCTACCAGGCGGTCCATAAAATAACGGTCATGTGATACGATAAGCAAACAACCGGGGAATTCACTCAGAAAATTTTCCAATACACCTAATGTAGGAAGGTCCAGGTCATTGGTCGGTTCATCCAATATCAAAAAATTTGGATTGCGGAATAAAATAGAAAGCAGGTGAAGCCTTCTTCTTTCACCACCACTTAATTTGCTGATGTAGGTATATTGTTTGTCGGGATCAAATAAAAATAACTGGAGAAATTGAGCTGCACTTAATGTGCCACCGCTGGCCAATGGAAAATGTTCGGCAATGTCTTTTACAAATTCAATAACCCGCATATCTTCTTTTACTACCAGGCCCTGCTGCGAGTAATTGCCAAAGATGACCGTATCGCCAATATTTACTTTACCGCTGTCAGGTTTTTCTATGCCTTGCAAAATATTGATGAAAGTGGATTTGCCGGCACCATTTTTTCCTGCTACACCGATTCGTTCTCCTTTTTTAAAAGTATAATCGAACCCTTTCAACAAAATTTTTTCACCATAGCTTTTGTATAATTTCTTTAGCTCTGCTACTTTTCCGCCAAGGCGGTTCATCTTCATGTCTAATTGAACCTGTTCGTCAACAATTTGTTGTTTGGCTTTTTTCTCTACCACATAAAAATTATCCTGGCGACTTTTACTTTTTGTCGTTCTGGCTTTTGGCTGCTTCCGCATCCATTCCAGTTCCCGGCGATAAGTATTTTTTGCTTTATCAATACTGGCCATATCATTTTCTATACGGGCCGTTTTCTTTTCTAAGTAATTTTGATAGTCGCCTTTGTGTACATAGATGTTACTGCCTTCCATCTCCCATATTTCCGTGCAGGCAGCATCTAAGAAATAGCGGTCGTGGGTTACCAGCAGCAGTGTTATATTTTCTTTGTCGAAATAATGTTCCAGCCACTCCACCATTTCAACGTCAAGATGGTTCGTCGGTTCATCCATTATCAGCAGCACATGCTTGTGTTCAAAGCCAATGTCAATTAATGTTTTTGCCAGGGCCACTCTTTTACGTTGCCCGCCGCTTAACTTGTTCACGGGTTGTTGTAAGTGGTGAATATTTAATTTACTCAACACCTGTTTTACTTTGGCATCAAAATCCCAGGCGCCAAGATCATCCATCTTCATAATGGCGTCACTCAGTTTATCGGGGTCGCCTTCTTCTTCCATCAATTCATATTGTTTAATGGCATTGATGACAGGGTGATTATGAAAAAAGATATTGTCCAGCACAGACTTCTCTTCAACAAAAGAAGGTTCCTGTTCCAACAGCACAACATCCACATCTTTATTGATCCAGACCTTGCCTTCGTCGCCAATTTCAGTGCCTGCCAATATTCTCAGCAAAGTGGATTTCCCGGTACCATTTCTGGCCACCAGGGCAATCTTATCGCCTTCTTCAATATTAAAAGAAATGTTTTCAAATAATGGCTGAATGCCGTAACTCTTGGTCAATCCCTCAACTGAAACGTAGTGCATGGTGCAAAGATACTACTCCGCTCTTTGGTTTCTTTTCTGAATTGGTTTACGTATGCCTGAAAGTAAAATAATGATTGAGCTTCGTCGTACAAGTAACCTTAACGACCCGCAAGCCAGATAAGAAGACAAAGAATAATGGTAGCGGCAATGATGATAATAAGCGAATATTTTTCCCGGCGGCTCTTTTTAGCTGTTTTTTCAATAAAAATGGTTAATGCTAACCCCGCCAGTTCATCACCGGCTGATAATTTTTCAAGTTGTGTTATAACTGTTCCGGTATATGTCTGCGGCAAAGGATTCATGGCTTTAATAATAGTAATAATGATTTGCCGTGTTGTTTCCGGTTCATTGAATTTTTTAAGTTGTTCAATAGTGGAGTCTGCCAGCAAGCCAAGAATGTATTCTTTCAAACCTTCCTTATCCATTCTGAATGTGTCCAATGTGGAAACATATTTTTCCAGTTCCAATGCCTGCTTCAATATGGTAACAGGGGTGATAACATCTTGGCTCTTTCTTTTTCCAATGCTCTGGTTGTACCATCGCTGTTGCAGGTAATATTCTTTTTTGGCAGGATTGGTCAATACTTCATACGCCTCTTTTATTTCAGTAAACTGTGCTGATGAATAAGGATCATGTTGGTTTTTATCAGGGTGATATTGCAAAGCAAGTTTCCGGTAAGCTTTTTTTATGTCCGGCAATGTGGCCGAAGGCTCCAGTTGCAGTATGCTATAATAATCTTTCAGGTGCATGAATGTTTGCGAAGTTAAGTATTGGGTATTTTCTGCCTTTTATCAATTTTTTACAAAGTCTGTACATTCAAACAGCCCTTGTTCCTTAAAATAGAACTAATTTTAAATGATCAATTATCTTAATCAAATAAAATTTATTCATCATGCCTGATATAAATAAAAATAACCGCCGTGAGTTTTTAATAAAAACAGGAAGAGCTGGTATTGCGGCGGGAATAGCAGCCTCCATCATTCCATCATGGGCATGTGCAACGGGAAAAAAGGCTGTGGTTGGTGCAGTAACAGGAGAGGAAATACCTTATGAACAGCGACCACTTCCATATGCATATACAGCACTGGAACCGGTGATTGATACTATGACAATGGAAATACATTATTCAAAACATGCAGCAACATATGCTAAGAACCTGGCGGATGCACTGAAAGCAGAGAATGTAGATACAGCAAAAGACAAACTGACTTCATTGCTGGGAAAAATTTCGAAGTACTCGCCGAAGATGAGAAATAATGGTGGTGGACATTACAACCATGAGTTTTTTTGGAAGAGTATGAGGGCTTCTGTCAGCAGCAATGCACCGGATGGCTCTGTGCAAAATTCTATCACCAGAGACTTTGGTTCTTTTGATGCTTTTAAAACTCAGTTTACCGATGCCGGAAAAAACAGGTTTGGAAGTGGCTGGGCATGGTTGGTAAAAACAGCGGATAAAAAATTGGTCGTGTATTCAACACCTAACCAGGATAATCCGTTGATGGATATAAGCGAAGTAAAAGGAACACCTTTGTTAGGACTTGATGTGTGGGAACATGCCTATTACCTTAAATACCAGAACCGCAGACCAGACTACATTAATGCCTGGTGGAACGTAGTTGATTGGAAAGTAGTACAAAAAAGATTTGATTCAGCGTAGTGTACTATTTCAAATATTTATTGAAGAAATCAATCGTCCGTTGCCAGGCAAGCTTGGCAGCGGCTTCATTATATCTTGTTGGTGCACTATCATTATGAAAAGCATGTTGTGCCCCTTCATAAGTGTATGATTCGTAAATAATATTATTTTTTTTCAAAGCATCTTCATAAGCTGTAATGCCGGCATTCACCCTTTCATCCAAACCTCCATAGTGAAATTGAAGAGCTGCTTTTATTTTCGGAACATCTTCAGCCGCAGGCTGACGACCGTAAAACGGAACCGCTGCTTTTAGCGATGGAACATTTACCGCAAGACTGTTGGCCATGGCGCCACCCCAGCAAAAACCTACACAGCCAAACTTGCCGTTGCAGTCTTTTCTTCCGGGTAAGTAATCAAACACTTTTATAAAATTCTGCAGGCTGTCTTCTGCTTTTAATTGTTG
>JBKJIX010000011.1:0-5742 GCA_046598205.1 Chitinophagaceae bacterium | reverse complement strand
TACTTTTTTTAAGGTTAAAATGTGAGAATCAGATATTGATACCACAACCCTATAAAAAGTAACCTTCCAAATTTGTTAAATGAAATTTTGAATAACTCCTTACTCATTTCTCTCCCGCCATCTCCATCACTATTTTCCATTCTTCATCCGTAACCGGCTGAACGGATAAGCGGCCTAATCTTACCAATGCCATGTTGGCTAATCGCTTATCTTTTTTAATGGCTTCTAACGTAACAGGGTTTTTAATTTTTCTTACCGGCTTCAGGTCAACTGCCACCCAGCGGTCATCATCTATGGTTGGGTCCTGGTAGGCTTCTTTTATTACTTTGGCAATGCCAACAATATCTGTTCCTTCATTACTATGATAAAAAAATACTTCGTCACCTTTCTTCATGGTACGAAGATGAATCCTGGCAGCATAGTTTCGAACACCACTCCAGCAGGTTTGCTTTTCTTTTACGAAGTCATCCCAACTGTACGTTGAGGGTTCTGATTTTGCGAGCCAGTATGCCATACGATTGAATTTTGTTTTCAGTCCCGATAACTATCAGGACAAAAATACAAGGTTGTGGAATAAAAAAAATTATGGTTTTAAATCCGAAAGTCTTTAGCCACCCGTATCTGTTCACGAACCCCATAAGGGATATTAAAAAAATTAATAAAACTCAAAATCAAAACGTATGAAATCTTTTAAATCAATCGGACTTATGCTTGCCGCAGCATTTATGTTTAATGTTTGTTCGGCTCAACCCATGAAAGAAGAAACAGTACAAGTAGGCGGTGCCGCTATGTATCCTTCCAAAAATATTGTAGAAAACGCTGTAAACTCAAAAGACCATACTACTCTGGTGGCTGCTGTAAAAGCTGCCGGATTAGTAGAAACACTGATGAGTGCTGGCCCTTTCACTGTATTTGCACCAACTAATGCAGCATTCGGTATGTTACCTGCTGGTACAGTAGAAACATTAGTAAAGCCAGAGAATAAAGCAAAGCTGACTTCTATTCTTACTTATCATGTGGTATCAGGCAAATTAGATGCGGATGCCCTGAAAGCAAAGATCAAAGAAGGAAAAGGAACTGCAGAGTTAACAACTGTAGCTGGTGGCAAACTGTGGGTGATGAAAAAAGACGGTAAATTGTGGCTGAAAGATGAGAATGGCGGTATGGCCGAAATCACTATCAAAGATGTTTATCAGAGCAATGGAGTGATACATGTTATTGACCATGTAGTACTTCCTAAATAATTGATACCTTAAAGCAAAGAATCTCCTGCCGACGGCGGGAGATTTTTTGTTTGTCACTACTCTGACAAACCCTCCACTTCCAAATCCAGAACTTGTCGCCGGTTTACTTCTTGTATTTAGCTAACTTACATATAGCTTCCTTTGTTTATGATTAAGAAAGAAATTGTAAAAAAACATCCTTTAGCCATCCGCTGGTTTCACTGGATCAATTTTCCGGTGCTGGCTATTATGATATGGAGTGGATTGCTGATTTACTGGGCTAATGATGTTTACAAAATTGGTTTTGGCAGCACTACCCTTTTAAAGTTTTTCCCAAATTCATTTTATCAGGCACTGAATGTTCCTTTTCGTCTTTCAGAAGGGATGGCGTATCACTTTGTCTTTATGTGGCTGTTCTTTTTAAATGGCATTGCTTATGTTCTTTACACGGCCATTTCCGGGGAATGGAGATTGCTAATGCCCAATCGTAAATCCTTCAAAGAAGCCTGGCAGGTATTGCTGCATGATTTGCATATCCGGAAAACAGCACCATTAGTTACAGGAAAATATAATGCAGCTCAAAGGATTGCCTACACTGCTATTATTTTTATGGGTATTGGTTCTATACTTACGGGGCTTGCAATTTATAAACCGGTACAGTTGGGATGGCTTTGTTCCTTAATGGGTGGATATAAGTTTGCCCGTATCCTTCACTTTGCATTGACAATCGGTTATGTATTATTTTCTCTTGTTCACATATTCCAGGTGATTATGGCCGGTTGGAATAATTTCCGGGCTATGGTAACAGGATTTGAAGTAAAGAAAACAAAAGAAGAACCTTCTGCTGAAGAAACAGTTAAATAAAATAAGATGACAAACTTTTTTCAAAATTTATTTACAAAAAATTCAAAGCTGAATACTGATCAGCTTATCATGAAAAAGACAGTTGTTTCTTTCTTTTTCTTTTTTCTATTTGCAGGAGCTGCTTTGTTTGCCTGGCAAATGTTGCGGAATCAACCCACCGATTCGGGCAAAACCAGTACCCCTATCAGAAAAGTATTAGATGCAAATGAAAGTATATTCAACGGGTTGCTGTCGGATAAGCACCTTGCAAAAGAATATCCTTTATCAAAAGCTGTTCCCGCCAGGGTTAACGGTGACCTGGGATTAAAAACAACTTTTGATCCAACTACCTGGGCCATGAATGTGATAAAAAGTAAAGGCGACACGTTAAAAATAAAATTAGACGAAATTAAAAAATTGCCCAGGATTGAATTTGCGTTCAATTTTAAATGTATTGAAGGTTGGAGCCAGATAACACATTGGGGCGGCGTTAGGTTTTCTGAGTTTATAAAGGCTTATAACTTAACTGATGAAGCAGCTATGCAATATCTTGGCCTTGCTACACCGGACAAACAATACTATGTTGGCATTGATATGAAAAGTGCTTTACATCCGCAAACATTGTTATGCTATGAATTAAATGGCAAACCGCTGCCAATGGATCAGGGCTATCCCCTTCGTTTAATTATTCCTGTAAAGTATGGAGTAAAAAGCCTGAAGCGAATTGGCTTTATGTATTTTGATAATAAGCGAACACCGGATTATTGGGCTGATGTAAAGGGGTATGATTATTTTTCGGGGTTGTAATTACCAGCCACTTGCCAGCACATCTGCCAAATGCATAGTCTTTAAACCATAGCCTTTCTGTTTTATATATCCCTGTAAGTGCATCAGGCAGGAATGATCGGTGGAGATAAGATAATCGGCACCAGTAGCCAAAGCATGTTCTACTTTTTGTTCTCCCATGGCAACAGAGATAGCCTCAAATTTAACGGCAAAAGTTCCGCCGAAACCACAGCAGGTTTCCACATCATTCATCTCTGCTAATGAAAGACCTTTTACATGAGATAGCAATCTTCTGGGTTCTTCTTTTATTTTACACTCTCTTAATCCTGCACAGCTATCATGATAAGTGGCTTTGCCATTTAGTACAGCTCCCACATCTTCCACCTTTAAAATATCAAGCATGAATTCTGAAAATTCAAAAACTCTTTTGCCCAGATCTTTCACTTCATTATGAACAGATGAGTTCTCAAACAGTTTTCCGTAATAATTTCTTACAAAGCCTACACAACTGGCACTTGGTGCTACCACATAATCGCTGCCGCTAAAATCTTTAATGAATTTGGTACAAACAGATTTTGCTTCATCCCAGAAACCAGCATTAAAAGCCGGCTGGCCACAGCAGGTTTGTGAAGTATTGTAACTAACAGTACAACCAGCTTTCTCCAGCACTTTCACCATATTGAAAGCTGTATCCGGATAAAGCTGATCAACAAAACATGGTATGAATAATTGTACGTTCATGCCCCTATCCCCTAAAGGGGAATTTTAATTTTAATATCCCTAAAAATATTGCGAAGTCGTTCATATTAAATGTTTCTAAAGCCCCTTTAGGGGTTTGGGGTTCAGGGCAATCATTTTTATTACAGTTATAGCCGCCTCCTCTCCTTTATGTCCATGCTTGCCACCAATCCTTTCATTAGCTTGCTGCTCATTGTCAACTGTCAGCACTCCAAAGATAGTTGGTACGGGTAAAGAAAGATTTAATTGCACCACTCCATCAGTTACAGCCTTGCATACATAATCGAAATGTGGTGTATCTCCCTTTATCACACAGCCAAGTGCTATAAAAGCATCCGCTTTTTTCTTTTTCCCAGAATTTTTCCAATAGTTTTTTATAGCAAAAGGAATTTCAAAGGCACCGGGTACGGTAACCACTATAATTTTCTTTACTGCATACTTTTCCAGTGTGGCAATACAGCCCCTTTCCAATTGGTCAACGATGGCCGCATTCCATTCTGTTTTCACCAAAACGACACAGGCATCCTTGTTCAGAATGCCTGTATCTATATCTTGAAGATTGCTGTTTTTAACGTCAGCCATAAATTAATTTACATTATATGTTCCCATCTGGGCCAGGTAACCATCTGCCTCAAAAGCTTGCTGGCTTTTTGGATATTTCTCTTTTATCTCTTTGTAGAGGGCAGTAGCTTCTTTAGGATCTTTCATCATCCTATCTGCGAGATATGCAGCAAACATCAGGTATTCTGCTGAATTAGTTTCATCCTCTTCAAAATGCTTTGCCGCTTTTTTATAATAGCTTAACGCATCACTATTCTTGCCCATATCAGCATACGCATCGCCTAATAGTTTATAAGCTCTTGCCTGCAGCGATTTTGCACTGCTGCTGAATTTCTTCAGGTGCTTGATTGCTTTTTCGTTGTCGTTTAATTTGATATAGCAACTGCCCGCATAAAAATTAGCCAGTTTAGCTGCATCAGTACCGCCATATTTGCTGATGATTTTCAGAAAGCCATCATATTGTCCATCGCCATTCAAGGCGAGGTTAGTTGAGTCTAAACGATAGTACTCTTCGGCTTTGAACATTGCTTCAACAGCTTTTTCTTCTTTTGGTTTTTTAAAGTAGTTCTGGTAAACATACCAGCCTCCAATACCCAGGATAACAATTGCACTCACAATCATAGCCGGTTTGCTGAATTTTGACCAAAAGTCTTTTGCTTTTGCTACCACTGCTTCTGCATCTAACTGCTGCATACTTTTCTTGTCTGCCATAATAAAATTTCTATTTACTAATATTTGTTTATAAAATTCTTAATCCACAATAAAAGGATAGTTCTGGTCAACATATACATCCTTCAGCACTTCGCTGTCATCCGGCCAGGGGCTTTCTTCCGCAAATTTTACTGATTCATCCACTATCGCATCTACTCTTTTATTAATTGCATCAATATCTTTTTGTGTCGCAAATTTATTGTCCAGTATTGTTTTCAATATCATCTGGATAGGATCTTTGCTTTTGTACTCATCCACCTCTACTTTCGTTCTGTACTTCTGCGGGTCGCTGATGGAGTGGCCTTTGTAACGATAAGTTTTTATCTCCAGCAAAGTGGGGCCACCTTTTTCTCTTGCTCTTTTCACGGCTCTGCCAACACCTTCATGCACCGCTTCCGGACTCATTCCATCAATCGTATCAGCTGGCATCTCGTATCCATCAGCCAGTTTATAAATATCCACTACGTTGGAAGTACGTTCTACCGAAGTACCCATAGCGTAGTTGTTGTTCTCACAAATAAAAATTACCGGCAGCTTCCACAGCATAGCCAGGTTAAATGTTTCATGCAATATGCCCTGCCTTGCAGCACCATCACCAAAATAACAAAGCACCACGTTGTCGGTACCACGGTATTGTTCTGCAAAAGCTAAACCAGCACCTGTACCAATTTGAGCTCCCACTATTCCATGCCCGCCAAAAAATCCAACATCTTTTCCAAAGAAGTGCATACTACCCCCCTTTCCTTTGGCACAACCAGTTGCCTTGCCATACAATTCGGCCATACAACTGTTTACCGAAACACCCTTGGCAATTGCCAATCCATGGTCACGGTAGGCAGTTATCATCAGATCTTCCGGGCGGGTACTTGTCATGCAACCG
>JBKJIX010000096.1:0-7934 GCA_046598205.1 Chitinophagaceae bacterium | reverse complement strand
GATTTTTTAAGCAACCAGTTTCCTTCACGTTATACAAGAAGGTTTCCCTTAACGGATGCTCCAAAGGATGATAATACCACTGCTGGTGCAACATACCAGACACAACGCTTTGGGTTTTTTATTAACGATGAAATGTATGTGAACAAAAATTTGAAACTGAATTTTGGAATACGGATTGATGGTAATATGATTCCTGGTAAATACGAAGCTGATAAATTTTTTAATGACACCGCCTCAAAAATTATAGCCACTTATTATAAGCTTGATGGAGCCACATCAGGTACGATGATGAAATCACACTGGCAGGTAGCTCCAAGATTTGGTTTTACTTATAAAATTCCAGGCAAAAAAATAACAATAAATGGTGGCGCAGGTCTTTTCACCGGTCGCATTCTGAATATCTGGGCTTCGGCCATTTATAATTCTTCATTAGGGAACATTGACATTAATCCACAGCAATATTCTATACGTTTTATTGCAGACCCGTATGGTCAGCCAACTTATCAAACACTAGGGTTAAATGCTGCTACAGCAAAGGGAGAAATGACCATAATATCAGAAAAATTCAAATACCCGGTTGTATTCAGAAGTAATTTAAGTGGAGAAAAGAAATTTAGCGATGGGTGGACACTCACTACAGAAGCCATGTTCACACAAAACATACATGAATGGAAAATAACAAATATCAACATCCTGCCTCCGTCAAAATTATCAGCCGCCCCCGATTCAAGGTTTATTTACTCGCTGAACACTATTCCCGAGTTTATTCCAGTACGGCCAAATGGCACCAATCCTTACACTGGCATTTACCTGCTATCTAACAACAAAAACAAAAAAGGGTATTCCTACAGTCTTGCTTTGGGTGCTGATAAGTTATTCAGTAAAAACTTTTCGATAGCAGCAGGATATACCTATGGGGCATCGTTTGCTTTATTTGAACCTTATGGAACAGCCGGGCCCATAGCTAATCAGTGGAATGGCAGTGAGACGGTTAATGGAAAAAACTTTACATCATTATCTGTGTCCGATCTGGATCCGGGTCATCGTTTTTATATAAATGCCTTTAAGAAACTGGAATGTATGAAACATAAAATGTCAACTTCCTTTTCTCTTTTTTATAATGGACAATCGGGGCAGCCTTATAGTTATGTATATGCCGGGAGTATGACGAATGATAATGGCAGGCAGGCAAATTATGACCTTATATACATTCCAATGAAATCCGATTTGAACGCAATGACCTTTATTCCAATTACTGTAAATAATATTACGTACACAGAAGCGCAGCAAAAGGAACAGTTCGATAATTTTATTACAAATGATAAATACCTGCGGAAACACCGGGGGCAGTTTGCTGAAAGAAACGGAGCAAGGCTGCCCTTCACCCATACTATTGATATTCGTATTCAACAGGATTTTACTATAAAGCTGAATAAAAAATCAACCAAATTCAGCATTATCTATGATGTATTCAACTTTACCAATATGCTCAACAGGAAATGGGGCCATATTTATTTTCTTTCATCGGGCAATTATCCTTTACTCCGTTTTGCAGGTTTTAGCAACATCACTACTTTAACTCCACAATATCAGTTTACGCCTTTTAACGGCAAACCATATTCACTACACACCAGCACAGCCCCGGGCAACAGTGTAAGATGGATAAGCCAGTTAGGTTTTCGAATAACTTTTTAAATAAATTTCAGGCAGAAGTAATAGTTGACATCACCTGCTGTTTATATAACCGGCCTATGGGGATTTCTTTGTTATCTAATTGCACAGCAGTGTTATTATACCCTGTTATCTTAGCTTTCGATACCATGTATGAACGATGTACCCTTAAAAACTTATGTTCAGATAAAAGGTTTTCCATGCTACTGATAGATTGCTTAACCAAATAATTTTTACCATTGGTCAGAAATATTTTTACATAATCTTTCCAACTTTCTATGTAAAGTATTTCGTTTACAAAAACTTTCTGCATGCTCTTATCCACTTTCAGATAGACAAATGCCTCAGGGTTGGGCTTGTATTCCTCTGCCTGTACAGGAACTTCATACCCCATCATTTTTTTTACCCGGGTAACCGCTTTCAGAAAACGTTCAAAGGAAACCGGTTTTACCAGGTAGTCAACCGCTTCCAGTTCATACCCTTCTACCGCATAATCCCTGTAAGCTGTTATAAAAATTACTTTAGGCGGATTAGTAAGGTTTTTTAAAAAATCTGTTCCTGATAGTTTGGGCATTTTAATATCAAGAAAAATAAGATCAACTGCTTTTTCATGCAAAATATCCAATGCTTCGACCGCATTTTTACACATACCCACAATTTCGAGTCCTTTTATAACGGAAATATGCGATTGTAAAACCTTCAATGCAGGCGGTTCATCATCTATTAGCAGGCAACGAAGTTTCATAAAATCAGTTTTTCTCTATCTGCTAATACAGCAGGTGTGGCAGCTATAGCCGGTTTCAGCTCCAGCATCAATGAAGCTACAAAAAAAATACCTTCATCGCTTAGTTTCAGCTCATGCCTGCCGGTGTATAAATATGTCAGCCTTTTTTTTACATTCTGTATGCCTATTCCATTTTCATTTAATAAAATCATTTCGTTTTTGCTGTTCACTATTTTACAACGAAGCATATTGTGCTTTACAGTAATATCCATACTCAGCCACGGTTTTTCTAATTGCTCAGACGTGCCGTGCTTGAAAGCATTTTCAAGAAATGGCAATAGCAGTAGTGGCGTTATTTGTTTA
Source organism: Chitinophagaceae bacterium (assembly GCA_046598205.1). GTDB lineage: Bacteria > Bacteroidota > Bacteroidia > Chitinophagales > Chitinophagaceae > JJ008. Next base: position 5,176 of record JBKJIX010000096.1, on the reverse strand, counting down.
TTCTTTATATCACCTTCAATGTTGACGGAAACTTCCAGTCTGTTAGCATAGCGTTCTTTCTCCAGGTCTATATAATTTTTCATAATTTCAATTTCCTTTTCGAGAGACACTTCATTCGCTTTACAATCATAGAGGATATAACTTAACAAGGAAGAAAGCTTCAGAATCATTTCCGGAGTTTTAGGAGAGTTTTGCAAGGAAAAAGAGTAAATATTATTTAATGTATTAAATAAAAAATGAGGATGCACCTGTGCTTTGAGTAGCTGGAGTTCTGCACTTATTTTTTCCTTTTCGGCCAACAGGTAATCCCGTTGTTTTTTCATCCAGTATTTAAACAAAACGATCATGCTGCCAAAAGCTGCCATCACATTCATAGACAGGAAACTAGGGGCAGCCCAGGGATTTCTGTTGCCTTGCTTATAATGTAAAACATCTGAAACAGGGAAATGCACATACGTCCTGAAAAAATAATTAAATAAATAGCCGGCTATGCCCCATATAATTAATACCAGGCAAAATTGAAGATATTTTTCCTTTAACAAAAAACGGGGAATAGCCCAATACATAACCGGATAGCCATATATAATAAATGCCGGCACCCATAATGCAGATAACAAGTGCATCTCCCAGTATGATTGACCCGGAATTTTAAACAAAAAAGAGAATATCAGTATATGCACCAACCAGAAGACAAGATGACGCCAAACACGATAGCGGGGAGAGAATACAAATACATTTTCGTGAAAATTATTCATTGCCATTAATCTTATTACAATTTAACCCTAGTTATTATTATTCCCAAAGCCTTCTTTTATTAAATGACAAACAACAGCATTTTCCGACAAACATATCATATTCGCTAACCAATTGATTTCATCTGCTATTTAGGTTTTATTTCATCACTTCATTCTCTTTGGCGATTATAAAAAAAAACTCTTTTCCTGCATATTACCTTGTACTTAGTAAAGTCTGCATATCCTTCCTCTTTATTTTTTTACTACTTAAACCTTCATTTATGACCACACAACCAACTGTTGCTAAAATTTATTTCAGTAAACTACTACTGTTATTATTTCCTGTTTCTCTTTTGCTGGTAAGCTGCCAGAAAAATGTAATGAACCCCAAAAATGCAGAAGAAACAGAATCGTTAGCTGCCCGGTTTGATAACAATGGGCAAGGCAGGGGCAATACCAGCCCTAATATGGTACTTCGATGGAACGAAGCTGCCACCTATGTAGTGCTGCAAACCCAACAGGCTATTCCAAATCCTCCAATTCCGCCGTTTATTGAAAGCCGCTATTATGCAATGGTAAATGTAGCCATGCATGATGCTCTCAATAATATTGTACCCAAGTACCAAACACTGGCTTTGCAAAATGCAAGGGATAAAGATGCTGACCCCGGTGCTGCAGTAGCACAAGCTGCACATGATGTCATCATCTTTTTCTTCGGCCGGTTAAACCCTCCTGCTAATGTTACGCCTCAACCTGTTCAGAATTATATTAATAACCTACTTAGCCAATCTTTAAATAGCATTCCTGCGGGTGAGGCAAAAACAAAAGGAATTGCATTAGGAGCAGCAGCAGCGCAGGCAATTATTCAGCATAGAAGCAATGATGGTATAGCTAATGCAATGTTTCCGGTAACCGAAGGGACACAACCAGGTCAGTATCGTTTTTATTTTCCATTTACTGTGCCGCCATTTCCTTTACCGTCGCCACCTTTTGGCGGTTTTTATGATTCGCCGGGCTGGGGAAATGTTACAACATTCGGAATACAGAGCAGCACACAGTTTTCTGTGCCGGCACCCTATAATGTAAACACCCAGGAATACACGGCAGATTATAACGAAGTAAAAAATCTTGGATGTGTTACTTGTACCGGGGTAAATGGCAGAACACAAGACCAGGAAAATATTGCAAAATTTTGGGTAGAAGGTTCACCTTATGGATGGAATAAAATTGCAAGAGCAATTATTTCGCAAAAAAATATGGATGCATGGAAAGTAGCAAAAGTGCTTGCATTATTACAAATGACAGAAGCTGATGCATATATCGCCTGCCTAAAAGCAAAGATGATTCATTTCTTCTGGAGGCCGGTTACAGCCATTCAATTGGGGAACAGTGATGGCAACCCCAATACTGTTGGAGATGCAAACTGGCAGGTCCTCATTTTTCCAACACCACCTGTAGCTGACCATCCTTCTGCACATGCTACAGCCGGCGGCGCAGCAGCGGAATTATTGAAACAGTTTTTTGAAAAAGATAATTTCAGTTTTTCATTGCAGAGTACTTCCCTGCCCAATCACACCAGAAATTTTTCAAGTCTTTCACAGGCAGCAAGGGAAAATTCCTTATCAAGAATTTATGTAGGTTATCATTTCCGAAAAGCCTGTTTGGATGGTGAAGCCTTTGGAAAAAATATTGGTGGATGGATAGCTACACACTCATTGAAGGAAAATTAAAACCATTAAATAAATCACAAAAGCCTCCGGCATTTAAATCCCCGGGGGCTTTAATAAGCAAAAATCATGAAAACAATATTATACTTAAAAATTTCCAGTGAAGGAATAGATATTGTTTAATGTGTTAAACAGAAAGTAGGGATGAACCTGTGCTTTTAATAATTGAAGTTCTGCATTTATACAGTAAATCAAAATATGCCATCCGGAGTGTTTACAGGCAAATTTAAAACCGAAAGAGTAACGGGTGAATTTATTAACCATTATTATGTAATGGCTAATAACTGGCAAGAACTCTGGTTTATTATTCTGGATACATACCTGAGGCAAGCTGAAACGTCAGGGAGTTTAATAAAAATTTGAAATCCCATTTCTAATATTTAAAAAAAAGAATATGAAAAAAAATCTTCTTTTACTTACAGTCTCCATTATCCTTTTCTCCTGTAGCAAAGATAGCCCGGGTTCGGGCAGTGGAGGTTGGATCCCCATATATCAGCCACCACCGCCGCCGCCGCCACCACCACCACCACGTGTTGACATGGCATCTTTTTGGATCCGGGATCCATATGGTTTTGATGATGCATGGACTTTTTATCCAAATGGTTTAGCTAGTGTAACGGTTAACAATCTTACACAACCGCTATCATATACCTTAAACGAAAATTGGGATCAAATTTGTGGCAGCAACCAAACCGCCAATTTTTCGCTGCCCCCGGGCACATACAATTGGCTGGCAGCGTTCCTTCCTTCTGGTGCTATTAAAGAAGGTACAGTATCGGTAGTCAGTGGCAGGTGTACCGTTGTGGAAATAAGATAATAACTTCAAAATAATTATTATGAAACAAATACAAACGTTACTATTCGCTTTACTTTTTACTGCTTTTGCATGTAGTAAGCAAAGTCCTGACTCCCGCAATGGAAATACCATTATCAATCCACCAACGCTAATCAGTCGGGATATAGATTTTACTTTTAACCTTAATCCTTCCTGCTATGAATCGTATGAACCAGGGTCATTATATTTTTATCCTGAGAAACAAATTTCCCTGAGTGCATTAGGAAATAATATGATAAATGGCACCGAAACAAATATGAGAGGTTTAATCTGGCAGTCATATTTATATACCATTGATTTTTATACAAAAGTTCGTGGCTCTGTAATATTATATGGTACAGAGAACAAAATACATTTTGAATGCCCCGGCTTTAGTCTCTTGTCATTACCTGTTAATGGATCATACAATTTTTCAGGAGCATGTATAGTAACTAGCGGTACTGGTATTTTTAAAAATGCTTTAACTTCTTCTTTATCCCCATTAACAATTACAGGTTTTGCAAATACTGGTAATAATATCGGGCAATTCAGGATACGAGGCACTATTCATTATTAAACTATTGTTTATGAAAAATTTTTATATAACCTTGCTTTGCTTTTATACAACTTTTAGTGCCTGCTCAAAAGAAAAACCGGCAGTCAATAGTTCAAATACAGGAGGAGGGGTTATTGTGCCTCCGCCACCTCCTCCTCCACCCAATCCCTTTAGCACCAATTGTGCTGGCTATTGGATTTGTGTTTCAAATATTGGCTTCCGTAATTTATTTTATACGAGTGCAGGTCTAAACTGGCCAGGTGCATACGGGGCAGTTGCCGTAACAAGCGATAGAATATTCTATGCCGGCGGGCATGATGAGGGACATTATGGAGGTCCTTTGTCAACAATATACATTTATAATCCTTCACAAAATAAATGGGTTTCTAATTATTACCTCAGCGAAGCCAGAAGCCGACTTTCAGGTATTACCGTGGGAAATAAAGTTTTGTTTGCAGGTGGTAACAACAGCAGGGCAACTTACCCGGTGTACTCTGCTATTAACTGGAGCTATTCTAATGTAGTGGATATTTTCGATGCCAATTCGATGACGCAAACAGTAGCAAGCTTAAGTGAAGCAAGGGCTTATATGGTAGCAGTAAGTTGTAATAACAAAGCCTGGTTTATAGGAGGTAAAAATAATACCCGTTATTCAGACCGGATTGATATTTATGACCCTGGTGCCAATTCATGGGCACAGGTATCATTACCCAGGCCAAGGGCACATGCCGGGGCTACTGTTATTGGAAACAAAATATTTATTGCCGGCGGCAAAAATGAAACAGGCAACCTGACTATTGTTGATGTGTACGATGCCAGTTCCAATCAATGGTCAACACTTTCTGCACCCAATGAGCATCCCTATGCTTCTGTTGTAAGCCTGAACAATAAAATATTCATTGCAGGTGGGGATGGCGAACTCAATAAATCTGTAGATGTTTACAATACTATTTCCGGAACATGGTCAACCGGGCAGTTAAGCAATAGCCGCTTTGATATGGCGGTAGGGGTTGCCAACAACAAAATTGTTTACATGGCTGGCAATTATTCCCCGGTAATTGATGTATATAATGATCTCACGGGAACATGGACAACTGGTTCTGCCGGAAACAACTCGGGAATGGTTTGCGGTACGTTGAATGACAGATGTTACTTTGCTGGTTTTCTCGGTCAAGATGGTAATACTTCTATTGGGACAATGATTATTATTGAACCATAGCCCAAATAAAAATGAGGCTGTCTTAAAAGGGCAGCCTTTTTAATTTCAGAAAAAGAGCAGGGCTTATTCACAAAGTAGCTGTAAAACTATTGAGTTCTTAGTTTGCATCAAAGCCTACCCTGGGTT
>JBKJIX010000020.1:0-1274 GCA_046598205.1 Chitinophagaceae bacterium | reverse complement strand
TATGAAGAATTAAAAATGGACACAGCCAGTTTAAACAGTATAATTGAAAGTAATAAATCTGTTATTGGCAAATTGGATAGTTTTTGCTTGTTTAGTACAGAAAAAGAAAAACGCAGTATTACCAATGGCATGCTTTATTACTACAGCGAATACACAACATCTGTAGAATTTTTTGCTTCCAATAATACAACTATCGAGCAACTGAAAGGTTCAGGCAATCTCAGGACCATGCCCAATCATATAGCTCAAAAAATAAGCAGTTACAGTAAAAAATTGAGCAACCTTGAAAATGAATACCGGATATCAAGGGCGGAATTTGAAAAAATAGAGGATTTATATTTTAAAATTTTTGATGGTTATACTACTCAATTGCTCACTGATGCAGCCGGCCTGAATATAATAAACAGGGATTCTGTTTTTAAATTAAACCTTCCTTTAATAAATGATGACCCAAAACTTATGAAAGAATTTACCGGCTGGCTTAAGTTTGAAAGCTCTATTTATAGCAGCCAAAACAGTAACTTCCATATACCCCTTAAGCAAACTGCAACAGAGCTAATAGAGATATTGAAAAAAGAATATCATCTCAAATAAATATTATGGAAGTACATGCACATTCTCATACACCTCCCGCATCCGGCGGGACAGGCCGAAAAAAATGCCTGCCTGTCGGCAGACAGGGACTCATTATTTCTGGGAGTTTTTGATGTTGTTTCTCGCTGTGTTCTGCGGGTTCCTGGCAGAATACAAGTTAGAGTATATGATAGAGCACCAGAGGGAAAAGCAGTATATGCAGTATATTGTAAGAGATCTTATGGCAGACACGGCCACCCTCAATCAGGACCTACCTTTTAAAAAAGAAAGAATTGCAGCGATAAATTCCTTATTCGATTACTTTTTTTACATAGGATGAAAAGACAATTCCTTCCTACCTACACAATCTCCTGAGAAGGTCAACCAGGGATATTAACTATAACCGGAATAATGCCACCATTAGTCAATTGAAGAATTCGGGCGGTATGCGGCTGGTCAGAAATAGAAATGTGGCGGACTCTATTCTTGCATATGACTTCACATGGGGAAAAAGCCGATAATTCCTCCTGTTTTCCGCAATGGGTCACCCTAAAAATATTTCGTTATAATTTCAATGAGTTTAGCTTGTTGTTCATTCATTTTCAGTAGAATTTTTTTATTGTGTCTCGATTCTGGTAAAGTAATCTCAGCTTGATACATGTTGTGTGTAATTTCTGCTGCTTTTTCTACCGAAAGTTCGA
>JBKJIX010000154.1:0-5630 GCA_046598205.1 Chitinophagaceae bacterium | reverse complement strand
AAAACCAATATCCACAAAAGCAAACAATCCGAGCAGGCTGACAGATAACAACACTTTTACAGGGTTATTCATTATAATATCAAACGACTTACCAGTACTGATACCCCACCAGCTTTTATCTGCCGACACTACTAACGGCGAATGCTTATAAGAAATATAGATAAATACAAAATATAGCAACACCAATACAATGGCAAGGTGACGGCAAGTGGTTGGATCAAAGTTGTTGAAAGCAGCAAAGCCTCCACCAGCCAAAAGAATTGTTAACCAGGAAATAAAAAATATAGCTCTTGCTCCTCTTTTCTTAACCAAAGATGTGCTACTGATAGTATTAGCTACCCTCTCCTCCGTAAGAAAATTCGTATTACTAAAATTTTCATTAAAAGATTGCTTTAATAAAGAAGCCGCTACCTTGCGAAAAGATAAATACAGGTATTTAAGAAATCCAAATCCGAAAATGATGGCGAGGGCAATAGTTGTAAAGAGTATGATACCAAAATTCCAAAAACTATTCAACTGCTGCACGGATGGCAAGTCCAATCCTTCATACGGCGGAAAACTTTTGTAACGCCAGTATAAAAAGAAACGGGTGGTGAGCAATACAATGGTGACACAAGTCAGCAATTGCCATACCCAACTGAGTTTATTGGCGGGCTTAAGCCAGGAGCTGGCAAAAACCATGATAAAAAAGAATAACAGTGCCCCAAACAAAACCAACTGCCATGTTCCGGCAGTCATACTTCTGTTGCCAAAATTCCAGTTAAAAGAATTTTGAATTGAAAATACCCAGCCGAAGTTGGAGGATTTTGCAGGCAATATCAATTGATTCTTTGAAGAAGTAATTGGCGAGCCACCTCCGTTCATAAATTTTGCCTGTAATTTTAGCGGGGCATTGGCCTTGTCTTTATAGTAAGTCAATAATACGGGGGAGAAATCAATTGTATTATCGCCATTAATTGGAGCGAATAAAAAACCTTCGCCAAAGACAACAGGCATCTGTTGTATATTGCTGGCATCAGAAACTAAAAATTTATTGATACTATGTTTACTCCAGTCCCCCCTGCTCTCCTCAGTTAACGGGTAGGAAACAGGGTAACTGTTCACTAGTGCAAAACTGTCTGCCCCCAAATAATTTATCCTGAACTGGTTCCTGTTATTATCCAAAAATCCAAGACCCCATGCAATGGTACTGTTATCAGCAATAACAGCACCAAATGCCATACTGTTCAGTTTAATATTTTGTTCATCATACCGTATTGCATTGGCCGACTGAAACAGGCGGCCAGATAAGAAGTATTTTAATTCGCCTGCCCCTTTTTTAGATACATCATCCCTCAATAGCAAAATGCTTTTTAATGAAAAAACTAATTGTTCGTTGGTGTACCATGCCGAATTAATAAAGCCAATATCATCTTTAAAAATATTCCAACTGGCGATTCCTTTTCTTACTATTTTTCCGGTTCTGCCAACAATGGTATTATTAACCTTTAATTCAAAACTGCTGTCAGCTAATGTTGTAATAGTTACAATTGACGAATCAATACGAAAAGAAACACTGTGACTGGCAGCAGGATAATTAGCAGATAATATTTTATAGGAACTTCCTGATGCAGCATAAAAAGGCTCTTCTGAGTAAGAAGATATTATATTAAGTTGTTTCCCTTGCTTGCTCAGCACAAACCTGTTAAACGAATTTCCCTTATAATTAATGGTGTCAGTTCTTCCCAATTCAATGTTCCCGGAAACCTTGAAACCATCATGCCTGATAAAATGGTGGTCAAGATTGCTGAATGTTTTCAGCGATAGTGGTGCATTAATATTAAAGTATAAAAAAGAAAAACATCCCATGCCTATAAGCAAAAACACAAAAGGAAATCTCCTTTTCTGATATCCATTTTTTACAAACCCCTTGTAATAGAGTAAGCCATACAGCAACAGCACAGTAATGGTGAAAGCATATAAAAAGGTAAAGCTTGCCAGGAACTTAAACATGGTTCGGATTATTGATTGTTCAGGTTTGTTTCATCAAAAACAGGATATGAAAGCTGGTGCAGTTCTGCCTTATTTAATGCCATTTTTATCACTAATGCCCGGCTGCCAAATTCTGTATTCAATTTCTTCAATAAAGCAGCATCGAGGCCGTTGCCTTTACCAAGTCCATGTATCCGTTCCACCATTTTACCACCTATTGACAAATCATTTACCCGCAAGTACAGGTATTCTATATATAACAACGATAAAGAAACAAGCAGGTCTAATAATTTTTCCTGGTCTAACGAACTGAGTTTAGCAGGACTATTTTTGTTTGCATCGGTTATGGCCAATATAGGTTTTAGAAATTTTTCATAGGCATAAGCAGCCACTGAGTTCTCGGTTTGCAGTACTCCCTGCATCGCTATTGTCTCATCCTTTGTTTTATCATAGCCGGGATAGTTTTTTACTTTGTATGCCTTTAAAATACCATGCTTCAGTGAATCATACTCATGCTGTATTCCATTGTATTCCTTTATCACCCTGTTCAGCCCTTCATTCTCTTTTGAAAGTTTATTCAACTCTGCATTCAGGTCGCTGATCTTATTCTCTAATGATTGGGGAATGCTTTTACCTTTCTTTTCTTTGCTAATTGCAGGCAGGGCATTCCCATTGTTTGTTTCCGGCTGCTTTGCCTTATTATTTACTGCTGCAATAGCCAGGTTTATTTTCTGCTGATTACGATAGAACAGGTAAATAACAAACCCAAGTAATACAATGATTGCAAGGAGACCTGCCATTATAGATTGGTTCGCATTATCAACAGTTTTCTTTTCCGGCTCTTTTATTACCTGTTGCGGTTGGCTGGCATTGAACTGTTTAATCATCGAATCCAATTCCTTTTTTAGTATAACAGGATTGCGGCTTGTTTTCTCCTGTATTGTCAGTGTATCCACAATGCGGATATGTTTTGCATCAGGCTGCTGGGCAAATAAACCCGTTGAGAGCAACAACAGGAAAAAAGAGAAATAGATTTTATAACGCATAATCATTTTATTAGTCATTAAAAATTGAAAAACTGAAGTATCCCTTGTCTTTTCTTTACCGGTTTGGCATTAACTAATAGTTTTTCTTTTACCACATCATCATACACAGCAGTCACAGAAGCCAGTTCGCCGGAATAACCGGGGAACATAGAGATTGCCTTCATATCCTGTATCGGTGAGTAGGTTTCAGCAACAGAAGTAAGGATACTGTATAGCGATCTTACATCTTTCACCCGTTGATTCTCCATGAGCCGCAAATAAATATTATCACGGGTAAAATAGATGTCAACTGTTTTATTTTTAAAGGCTTTTAATTCCTGATTGTTCCGCCGCACAATTGCAGCATTGTATAATATATCATTGCCGGGTTCAATTTTAATTCCACGATAGAGGTAGATATTATTATTCAGCACATCATTGTTCTTCGACAATCCTTCTTTCTTATCAATCGGGATACCTGTAAAGTCAGTGATCTTGTAAGCCCCCGTAAATGCCCCATGAATTGCCACATTCTTATTGTTCAATGCCCTGCCTGGAGGTATGGTATTTACTTTAACAACGGTACCGAGTAATTCTTTCAATTCTTTTTCCAGTTTCTCCCTCAACTCATCAAAATAAAATGCCCGGCCACTCAACATCACCGTTTTTATCCGCTTCTTAATATCTTTTGTGACAACATCCTTTATACTTGCGATAATACAGTGTACAATGCAATCCGTGGCTTTGTGAATAATGCCGGTTACTTCATCATCCCATCTTATGCTCCTGTCTTTGAGAATAGCTTCGGCATACTGTAATAGTGTTGACTGATTTTTATATAGGTTTCCAATGGTTCTTTCAGTACTTAATGAATTTTCTGCCAGTTGCGAAAATTCTGTAATACTCACTGACTGCAGGTTATTGAATCTTTTTTTCTGTTCTTCCATCAGTTGAATAAAATTCAGTGTATCTCCTGTCAGGTTTTGGTCAAGAATATGCCGTCTGATAAAATCTTTTACTGAAATATCATTACTCCCCGGAATTGCTTTTAGCACCAGCGTAAGAAAGTCTTCGACAAAGCCATAGAGCAATACATTACCTGCACCGGCAAAACCAGTTCTGAAAAAGCTTGAATAATTCTCGTTATCGTCAGCCAGCAGCATAGAAATATCTGTAGTACCCTTGCCACAATCAATTACTAAGGCAATTTCTCCATTGCTTAGATTCACTTGATCTGCATGTGTCTGCTGGTACCCCATGAAAGCGGCATCACTTTCGGAAATGGTTTCGTACTCAATATATAATTTATCGCTTCCGATGCCGAGTGATGACAATAAATTATCAGTTTGGTTTCTCAACTCATTCAGCATTTCAAATACATCATGCTGTGTGTAAATATTGGGTACGAGTAATGTAACAATAACACCTCCTTGCTGAAAGGAAGGCTTGGTACTTATCATTAACCGCAAGATTCTCAACAACACGGCACTGATAAGCTCTTTCTTATGAGAACGGATACTATAGTCTTCGGTATAGTTACCCATTGAAAGTTGCAGGCTTTTCTCAATACCCAGTTTCAGGTTAGGGATGATCTCATAATCATCACGGAAAGAAACCTGTGTGGCGGCTACTTCCTGGCGGGTGATAAATAACCGTATTTCATCGTCTTCAATGCTGTTGGTAAAATTGAACGGAAATGTTTTCCTTTCCTCCCGGCTTATTCTTTTTTTCACTGCATAAAAAGAACGATACAGCATATGCTGTCCTGCTTCATGATTCAAAAAGTCTTCTCTCTTCCACCCGGTAGCTATCGGGTTTTTGGTACTGTCAGTAATATTTAATTGGCTGACAATATTCTCCAAAATATCATAAGAGACAACAGCAGATTGCGGACCGCAATTTTTGTAACCCACCTGGCTTGCTTCACTGCCAAAATCAATTACTACCCGCTGACATTGCTGGGAGCGGACAATGGTAAACTGAAATTCACCGGAATATTTTTCTTCCTCGCTGTGTACGAAAGTAACCTTCAACTGAAAAGGAGTTTGCTCAACTTTGTATTTGTAAAACCCAACCGATACCCGTTTCTGATCTGCTGAGTAATCTAATAGCAGCCCTGTTTCATCATCCTTAAAAGGCTCTACTACAAATGTTGAATTCTTTTTAATCACTAATTCAAACCCGATAGCCATCGGGTCACTCCCGTCTTTTCGAAGGGAAATATGACATTCACGCAACGGAATGTCCTGTCTGTCAGACGGAGCCATCTGGTTAAGCACAATTTTACCGGGGTCTTCAATCGTCAGCAAAGGAGTTAATACCCTGTCTTCAGCATGAACAACAAAGTTGAAGTCTGTCTGATTGAAAGTGGTGCCGCCCAGGCTCTGTTGAATGCGACGTTCGAGCCTTGCAACAAAGTACCTGTCACTGCGGATTAAAACGGGTAGATAGTAAAGTGCCATATTTTTATATTGTGAGTTTTAATTAAGAATCACTTACTGCAAAACCAACGGTCATTATAATTACCTGAATTATTGTTAGTTGCTGCTGCATAGCAGAAATTAAAAGCCTTTGCTTTTATTGATTCAAACGATACAGAAATACTATCACCCCGGTAGCGATAGTCCAGTTCCC
>JBKJIX010000027.1:0-11851 GCA_046598205.1 Chitinophagaceae bacterium | reverse complement strand
TCCTTTACTACTAATCGTTTGGGTTGAGACATAGTTAAATATATTATAGACCAAATATATAACAAAAAAACCAACATAACTATTTTGGTCTAAATATAATTTCACTTTGGTATTATTTACTGCTAATCCCTCTTCAATATGATTGAAGCCAGCTTTGTGGATCGAAATAAGCTAAAAATCTCTCCTATATTTTACTTCTGCACTTCCCGAAAATTTATCAATCGGAGGGTTTAATTTTTCGACAGAGATATCGATTCTTTTTACCTGCGGAAATTGCTGGGAAACATTATGAGTTATTGTTTGTACAAGTGTTTCACGCCGTTGTTGGTGGAGTCTCACAGCCAGAGCTAATGTTATACCATTTAGACATTAAAACTACATTTTGCACACGGATGACACAGATTGGATAGATGAACACAGATTTTTTTAATAAATCAAAATCCAGGATTTCTGCGAAGCAGAAAAATCTGTGTTTATCCGTTTAGTCCGTGTCATCCGTGTGCAAATTCTTATCTGATAACCCCAATTATTATAGTTTATTTTTAAAGTCTAATTGGTATTAGATGAACTCGCCCAATATGCCTTCTATAAAAAAGGGGTGTCTTAACAGAGCTAAGACACCCCTTTTAATCCTATTCGGAGTAAGAGTTTATTTTATTTTTAATACCGGCAATAATTTATAATTGCCGGGGCCGTCCTTACGTATGGAAAGGGCAGCATCAAAATCAATGATCAGTGTTTCTAATGTTGCTTCCAGCTTTTTATTTATTTTAATTTTTAATCCTGATTCAGCACCACTAGGTATTGTTAATGGATAAGTAATACCATTTTCTTTAATGGTATTGTTTGGCCCTAGCACTAACCGGATTTCTTTTACAACAGAGGTTGGTAAAATAAGCGTACCGATAAGTGTGTCCACACCATTCTGTAGTCCGAGTAGATTATAAACACCAGCTACGGGCTGTAGTTCCACCCACTTGGCAGTATCTTTTGAAAGCTTTACACTAACCCCTACAAGGTCAATATTTACTTCCTGGTAAAGAGCAGGATTATCTGTTAACATAACCTGGAGTGTAGAATTGTCGTTTTCTTTATTACACGCAGCAAACAGACCCGCCACACTAAGGGATAGCACAAGAAAAAATTGGTTCTTAAATTTCATATAATTTATTTTTCTACAACTAATCTATAATCATGCCACTGAACGCCAACAGGGGTGTTTTGAAATTTTCATTTACAATACTTTAACAAGAGTGGGATGATTACTAAGTAAAGAATACCAGTGGTTTAGCTGCCTTTTTGAGAGGGCTGGGCTTTTGTAGTACGGAATAAGTTAATACTCTCTCCTGTATTTTACTTCTGCACTACCCGAAAATTTATCAATAGGCGGGTTCAGTTTTTCTACAGAGACATCAATTCTTTTTATTTGGGGAAATTGTTTGGCAACATTATTAGTGATGGTTTGCAGAAGTGTTTCTAAAAGATCAACCGGCTGTTGCATGGTAGCATTAATTATTTCAAACAGCACCGCATAATCAATTGTATCCTCCAATGAAGAAACTGATCCGCTTAAAGGTGGAAAACTAACCTGCATATTAACGACAAAATCATTTCCTTTCTGTCTTTCTTCCGGGTACAAACCATGATAGGCCCTGAAGCGAACATTGTTCAGTGATATAGTAAACAGATCAGTCATGAGTAATAAATTATTTTTTCTTAAACCCTTCAAAAAACTAGATGCCCTTGGCACTTAAATACCTTTCCGCATCTAAGGCCGCCATACAGCCGGTGCCGGCAGCAGTTACCGCCTGGCGGTAAATTTTATCCTGTACATCACCCGAGGCAAATATCCCTTCCACATTTGTTTTGGTAGTACCGGGTATGGTCTTGAGATAACCAGCTTCATCCATCTCCAAAAATCCTTTAAATATATCTGAATTAGGCTGATGGCCTATCGCTACAAAAAAGGCACTGACAGGGATTTCCTGTTTTGCCCCCGTTTCATTATTTTTTATCCTTACAGCTTCCACCTTTTTATCACCGAGTACTTCGTCTGTTTCGCTGTGCCAGTAAATTTTGATGTTTGGCGTTTTAATTACTCTATCCTGCATTACTTTACTAGCCCTCATTTCTCCTTTACGTATAATCATATGCACTTGAGAACAGATCTTGGATAAATACAATGCTTCTTCCGCAGCCGTATCACCGGCACCAACGATCGCCACTTCTTTTCCTTTAAAGAAAAAACCATCACATACCGCACAGGCACTTACACCATATCCGTTTAACCGTTGTTCACTTTCAATACCAAGCCATTTAGCTGATGCACCTGTAGAAATAATAACAGCATCTGCCTCAATCCATTTTTCTTCATCAATCTGTACTTTATGAACAGACCCGGAGAAATCAACTTTGGTGGCTAATCCATATCGGATATCTGTACCCATACGGGCAGCTTGTTTTTCAAAGTGTACCATCATATCGGGGCCTTGTATGCCATCCGGGTATCCGGGATAATTTTCTACTTCAGTAGTAATTGTCAATTGCCCTCCCGGCTGTATGCCCTGGTATAAAACAGGGTTTAATCCTGCTCTTGCTGCATAAATAGCAGCAGTATATCCGGCCGGGCCGGAGCCAATAATCAAACAGTGTACTTTTTCTGTGTTATCCATTCAATTGTCAATTTATTCCCGATAGTACTAAGCTTGTCGAAGTATCAGGACGGTAAAATTAATGGTAAATCAGCAATCAACCGGGTCAGTTACACGACCTATGGTATTGCTTGTGTAAAATCGCTTCTTTAACAGACAGCCTATCGTGGAATAATGATAGTTCTGTATTGAGCAGCATAGCCACCAAAATATCCGAGGCCACCTCCCTTAATATTGCTCAGCACTTTTGTAGGTGTAGAAAAAGGGTTGCCGACTGTTGAGTAAGTATATTCCATTGTGTGCCAAAAATCAAAAGTGGCTTTATCAATATTGCAAAGCTTAACTGTTACAGTATCTCCTTTGTTAAAAAAATCATAGCCATCAGAACGGCTTTCATTTCTATCTACTCCTCTTTCTACCTGTATTTCGTAATTGCTCCCATCAATCACCTTGTCATCATATACAGAATTAAGCCCCGGATAAAACTGTTCCCTGTTTCGTTTGGTAAAGTAACGGATATAGTCCCCAAAACCCGGCTGGTCATAAGCTCTTATCATTACCGCTACTTTTTCTGCCGGATTTCCGGGAGGTGCTGGTTTCCAAAAAAGCGAATCAATTCTGCGGGTTGTATTGGGTATTGTGGTTACGGCAGTGTATTCTTTTCCCTCCGATACTATTCGCAATGAATACTGCTTATTTAGCTGACCGACAAAAGCAGTAGCAGGACTGGCAGGATCGTTAGTGTAATAATAAAAATTAATACCGGGGCCAGCAGGGATTGTATATTCTTTCAACTTATGCGTTAATGTGCCGTTTGAAACATATACTTCAGCATTTCTAACAAAGCTATTGGCGAAAGCTGTCAGGTCAATCTGTGAGAAATAAGCCTGGCTTTTAGAAAGGTAAACAACCGGTGCCTGTGCATTTTCAATGGTAGCTTCTACTACCAGTTTGGGTGCTACTTCGTCCAGTTTAAACTCAACACCTTTTTCGCAGGAGGAAAGAAACAGGATGGAAAGAATAAGAATTACAGATAGTTTTTTCTTCATAGCCATTACAAAAATAACAGGTCAAAATGAAAAAGGTTTGTAAAAAAAACAATCCCGACATAATCGTCGGGACTGTTTATACTAACCCACCAACCGGCCTACCGGCAGGCAGGTTTAAAAGTTGATTAGCCCAAATATGCTTTTAAAGCACTGCTATACCGGGCCTTTTGTAAACGTTTGATAGCTCTTTCTTTAATCTGGCGGATACGTTCCTTTGTCAGGTCGTATTTCTGCCCGATTTGTTCAATGGTTACTCCATTTTCACCATCTAAACCGAAATAAGCATTTACGATTTCAGCTTCACGGGGAGATAATGATTTCAATACCCGGCGAATTTCATTTCTTAATGAATCTTTCATCACATCATCATCGGTATCATCACCACCCTGTAGCAAATCACCCATGGCTACATCTTCGGCTTCATGCACAGGTGCATCAAGGGAAGTATGACGGGTATTGCTTTGGAAAATGTTGTTGATTTCCGTTTCACTCATTTCGAGTAATTCGGCTAACTCTTCTGTTGAAGGTTCTCTTTCATGCTCTTGTTCAAAAGCCATGTAAGCTTTGTTAGCCTTGTTGTAAGTGCCAATTTTGTTTTGTGGCAAGCGGACTAATCTGCCCTGCTCTGCCAATGCCTGAAGTATAGATTGGCGAATCCACCACACAGCATAAGAAATGAATTTGAAACCTTTGGTTTCGTCAAAGCGTTGTGCCGCTTTAATTAAGCCGAGGTTGCCCTCGTTAATAAGGTCACTAAGTGACAAGCCCTGGTGTTGGTATTGCTTTGCAACAGATACCACAAAGCGAAGATTTGCCTGAACCAGTTTGTCTAAAGCCCGTTGAGAATCTACCGGGTTTCTGTTAAACATCTTGATACGCTGGGCAAGAGTAGTCTCTTCTTCCGGCGTAATCATCGAAATTTTGGAAATTTCCTGTAAGTACTTTTCAACTGCCTGAGAGTCCCGATTGGTAATCTGGGTAGCAATTTTGAGCTGCCGCATAACTAAAAAATTTAAATATCAACGAATAATAGACAGTCTTTGTTTGCAGATTGTTGCAAACGGATAGTTAATTGCAGAAGTATGTATTTTACCGTCCCAGACCGTCTGCAAAAATACCTAATAAACGCCGTATCTCATAGCGTTTTGGGTTGAAATATTACAGAATAGCACATCGCAACCCATAGAAAATGTTAATAAACCTCCGAAAAGCCGGTACTGGCAAAGGTTTCAGAACAATGCTTCTTTTTGAAAAAAACCTCAATTATTGCTATGCGGCTTTGTTACGGGTTTCTGTTGTTTTGCTTTTCGAGCCAAAACTACCCAAATGACTACCCCTGATAAAAACAGTAATGTAGATATGACTTCTGCCTGGGTTGGTTGAAAACCAAAAATATTCAGCCGTGTATTTACCCTGATTTTCTCAATGAAAAACCTTTCCAGGCCATTGAGCATAAGATAAAAGCCAAATAATGTACCCGGGATATTGAATTTTTTTCTCAAAGACCAAATAACAAGGAACAGAATAAAACAGGCAACTATTTCATAAAACGAAGTTGGGTAAACACCTACAGGTAATTCATTACAGAATTTTGTATCTGTACAGCCTGCAATTTTAACCCCTACTTCATTTACATTATGTGGATAAGTATATGACCACATCCAGTCTGGCAGCCAGCTAAATGGCTTAGGATTAGTGTTTTCAATACCCCAGTCACCATCGCCAGAGACCTGGCAGCCAATTCTTCCCAGCGAGTAGGCAAGCATCATAGTAGGCGCCATAGCATCACTCAGGTGCCAGAATCCAATCTTGTGCTTTTTTGCATACCAACCAATAGCAAGGCCGGCACAAATCAAGCCCCCGTAAAACGTAAGTCCTTTTGCAGAAAAAATGTAATCGGAAGGATGCTTCAAAAAGTCTGTCCAGTTTTCAAATATGTCAAAAAGTTTGGCTCCGAGCAAACCAAAAATCAGTGCCAGGATAGTTATTTCTCCTACCCTGTCGTGTGGCCATATCCTGACCGTTCGTTTCTCTGGTTTTGCTAATTTTTGTTTGTTTTTATCCCACCATTTCAATCCGGCAAATAATAAACCCAATCCAATACCGGCTGGCCAGCTTCCTAAGGTGGAAAATATAAATGCCTGCGGATCTTCGGTTGCGGTGCTATCCATAATGAATAAAGCCACAATTTTAAACCCCAATAAAAAGCCAAGCAGGAAATTAAGTCCTAAATCGAGCAAGGTAGCAGGCTGACCAACCATTACCTGCATTTCCGTAGGTTGAAACAAGCCCTGTTTACTCTTGCGGCGCAATTCATTGGCCAGAACAATAGCCGAAATAATAAAAGCAATGGCTACAAAAAAACCGAAGGAATTAACGAAACGAAGAAACTTCCATTCTACGCCGAGCAAATCTTTAAAGGCATAATATAGATTGGGATACATGCTGTTGATTAAGGAAGGCGAATATACTAAAGAAAGCTGCGAGTTTTGAGTTACGAGCTGCGAGTTTTGCGTGGTAATGCAAAATTGATGTGAATAGCCACGATCTAACCCCCCAAAGTTTACAAGTCTGGGTCATAGTCAAAACAAACCGAGTTTCGAACCGGCTGGCTCGAAACTCGTAACTCAAACCTCGCTGCTACTTATTAACTACAATGCTGGTCGAAAGCACCAATCAGGTTCTGGGCAATCATTTGTGCCGATCTGCCTTCAATCTGGTGACGTTCTATAAAATGAACCAGTTGGCCATTTTTAAATAAAGCAATCGCCGGGGAAGATGGCGGGTAAGGCATCAGGTGCTGACGCAAAGAATTTACCGCATCAACATCAAACCCTGCAAAACTTGTAGTAAGATACGTTGGCTTTTGAGTTGCGTTAGCAATAGCCATCAATACACCCGGTCTTGCGGTACCGGCAGAGCATCCACAAACAGAATTAATCATTACCAATGTGGTGCCTTCTTTTGACAGTTGAGATTCTACTTCGGAAGTTGAAAGGAGTTCAGTAAAACCATTTTCGGTCAACTCTTCTTTCATGGGTATTACTATTTCTTCAGGATACATACGTTTTACTTTTTTAATTGAACACAAAAGTAAAGAAAATGTTTACTGAGTTGTGACAGTTGTTGGCTATAAGAAATAATGACAGCAGAAATTCCTCTTTTCGGAAATTATGTCTTTCGTTTTGTTGCACTTGCGACAAGGTTGTCAAGGGAATAGGCCAAAAAAGAGGGTGGTACATGCTTTGATTACAATTAAACGTATCATAAAACACAAACAATTAAAACTAAATAACCATGACAAACGTAAAGTTTAACAGCAAACCATTCGAAGGAAGTTTCAATACTTTAGTTGATGACCTTCTTTCCGAACTGCCGGGTTTATTCAAAAATGAATTTAACAATGTTGAAAGAAAGGGATTTATTCCAGTCAACATCAAAGAAACAGACAAGAGTTATCTATTAGAAGTAGTGGCTCCGGGTTTTGAAAAAACTGATTTTAAAGTGAATCTTGATCAAACCCTGCTGACAGTTACGGCGGAGAAAAAAGAAGAGGATAAAGAAGATGGCTTCGGCTCTGCCTCGCAACAAAAACAAATCCGCCGGGAGTACAGCTACCGTTCTTTTAAGAGATCTTTCACAATAGACGAAAAAATTGATGCAACGAATATCGAAGCTTCTTACATCAATGGTGTATTGACATTAAACCTTCCGAAGAAAGAAGTAGTAAAAGCATCAGCAACAGAAATTATAATTAAATAAAAATATTCGAAAAGTTTCTCATAAGCAGTTGGTTTTGGTTTACACCCCTCGTTTCTACGAGGGGTTTCTTTTTTACCCGCCATAGCTTCGGCGAAGGAGGGTTTTACATCAACTATTGCTCTACACATCCCGCCTTCCTCCTTGTATCTATCAAATACTGAATCTTCCATTCCCCATTAAAACGAACAAGCTGGAATGAGTTGACTCCGCAATGACTAAATGTGCCTTTATAATAAAAATTGTACGGTGTCCAGGCGATAGCCAATGGGCCATCCACTTTTACTACATCAAAAGTTATTCTTTCATCCGCATTGCCAATGGATTCTTTGCTAACAAAATCTATAAAGTCGCCTGGGTCTTCATTCCTGACTATCAGTTGCCCTTCTTTATCTCTTGAAATGGTTTGCAACACCATGCTATCAGCAAAACAACTCTTCAATAATCCGGCATCCGCATTTTTCATTCCGGTGAACATCCTGTTGATAACTGTCTTCACGGAATCTTCGGCAGTTTGAGCTTTTGCACCCACTCCATATACAAATACTGTTAATACAATGAAAAAGTATTTCATGTTAGTTGATTTTAAGATTTTATGGCAAATGAATTGAAACATAATTACGTTAAAGATTTTTTCCCGATAGCTATCGGGACAACTAAAAATAAAATTTCCAGCTATGCAAACAGCAAGAATAGTACAAGCGGTGGTTTTGATGATGATAGTGGCGATTGCTGCAAGTTGTGCCGCCAGCAAGCAATACACAAGTAAACTTTTTACACCACGAATACCCGTAGCAAAAGATAGCCAGGCAGTAGCTCTCCGGTTTTTGGAAATAGATAGTGCGGATACAGAAAAAGAAGGTTGGGTGAGTACCGATATTATTATGGGAAGAGATACAGTAAGCAAAACATTTGCCCTCGATAAATTTGCAAAAGTCTATCCGGCATCCTCTGCTGCAACTGATTCAATTGTTAAAACCGGACAGGTTAAAGCAACCCCTGTAGTTGTTACTGAATCTAAACCAATACCAGAAGAAAGTGTGCCGGTTGCCAGAAATGCAAACCCCGGAGAAATAAGAACTAAAAAAACAAGGGAATAATAACTATCAAATAAACCAATCACTATTTCTAAACTTTAAATGTTACACTATGAAACGAATGCAACTCCTTTCTGTAGTATTAATTATTATGGTAGCAGCAACTGTTACCAGTTGCAAGCCCAGCAGGGTTTGGGCTACAAACGAAAAGAAAGAAAAAAAAGAAAACCAAAGCAGGGCCGAAGAAAGGTATAGTCCGCCCCCACCGCCATCCCGTTCTTATGTTTCAGCATCACTTGTCATCAGCCCCACACCCGGCTTTGTTATGAACCGTTACTCAGATGGAAGATATTATCACCGCAGCCCTAATGGATTTCTGTATTGGAAAGGCTATGACAACCGCTTTTTCTTAGACAGATCTTATTTGAACAGGGTGAGATACAGCGAACGGGAATATGAACAATGGCAACGATATAGCAGAGGGTAATTTTTGATTAATGATTAAAAATTAGTAATTAATAACTCTATGTGAAAAAGTCTTCTTGAATAAAAGAAGACTTTTTGATTTAGCCGAATTATTAATTCTTAATTAGTAATTTTTAATTGCTATTTGTACCCCAGTATCTTCAACATACTCTGTGCTGTTTGTTGTTTGGCATACAACCAGTCAACCAATTTACCGTTCCTGTCATGGCCAACAATTATATGCTTGGGTGAAGGAATCAAACAGTGCTTTATACCACCGTAACCGCTTATCTGATCCTGGTAGGCACCGGTATGAAAAAAACCAACATATAGTGGCTGATTGTCGCCATTGGTTTTTGGCAAAAACACTTCATTGATATGTTCTTCGGAATCATAGTAATCATGGCTGTCGCAGGTAATACCGCCCAGTACCACCCGTTGATAATCCTGGTCCCATTTATTCACCGGCAGCATCAGAAATTTTTCACCAATGCCCCAGGTGTCAGGTAAGGTAGTGATGAAGGAAGAATCAATCATATACCAGGTTTCCCTGTCGTTCTGTACTTTTTCCGCTATTACACTATAAATATGTGCCATGCTCTCACCTACCGTGTAGCTGCCAAACTCTGTATAGATATTTGGCATCGGCACTTTGGCTTTCTTGCAAGCCGTCTTTATATTCCGCACAATCTCGTTTATCATGAACTGGTAATCGTATTCAAACCCCAATGAGTGTTTGATAGGAAATCCCCCACCAATATTTATTGAATCAAGTTCAGGGCAAATTTTCTTTAACTGGCAATAGAGGTTAATAACCTTGTTTAACTCACTCCAGTAATAAATATCATCCTTAATACCTTTATTCAGGAATATGTGGAGCATTTTTAACTGGAACTTGCTTTCATATCCTTCTATCCTGTCCACATAAAACTCCAGTATGTCTTTTGTACGGAAACCTAACCTTGAAGTGTAAAAAGGAAAATTGGGTTCTTCTTCTGCTGCTACCCGGATACCTAACTTGAAAGGAACCTTTACTGAAGTAGCATAGTCTTTCAGCTCTTCTTTATTATCCAACACAGGAATTACATTATGAAAGCCTGAATTGAGCAGGCCAGCTATACGCCGGGTATATCCCTTTTGCTTAAACCCGTTGCAGATAATATGAATGTCTTTGTTGATTTTCTTTTTTGCATACAGCTTCTTGATAATTTCGATATCATAAGCATACGAAGTTTCCAGGTGAATTTCGCTTTTCAGTGCCTCTTCGACTACAAAACTGAAATGCGAACTCTTAGTACAATAGCAATAAAAATATTTACCCTCATACTTATGCTTCTTAAAGGCATTTGCAAACATTGTTTTTGCCTTTTTTATCTGCATTCCAATTTTTGGCAAATAGGTCATCTTCAGCGGTGTGCCATATTTGGCAACCAGTGCATTCAGGTCAAGGCCATTAAAGTAGAGATTACCTTCATCTACTTCTATGCCTTCCTGCGGAAATTTAAATGTTTGCTTTACTAGGTCGTGGTAGGAATTTGTCATTTTTATAGCAAATGGGTTGGCCAGTAATTATTTTCAGGCACAAAAGTATAGGATTGGAGAAATTATTAGGTAAAAAATATTAACTTCCACCTACCAAAACTATTATCATGAAGTTTCTCTTCTTCATATCAGCAGTATCGTTACTGTCTTGCGGCCAAAACTCTACTAAAGGGAAAGAAGAGGTATCAAAAACTGATACAACTAAAACAGCCGTTGACACTGCAAAGACAACACCCCTTGTTAAAGAAGAGCCTCCCGTCTACACCACACCCGACGAGGAAGCAGTCAATGAATTATTAAAAGCAAAATTTGAGAACAAATGGCATGTGGTAAACGATAAAGAAGCTAAATGGATGAAAGATGCTTTTGAGTATTTTATCGTTCCAAAACGAAAAGAAAACCCAAACTATCCATACATTACCAAAGGCGATTTTAATGGCGATGGCAAAGCGGATATGGCAGCTGTAGTAACCGACAGCACCAGGAGCAGCTACCAGGTAGCTATTATCCTCGGACCGGATGATATCAAATTCTGGGATGAAGATATAATGATAGATGCTGCACTTACTACTATAGCAAAATCAGAAGTTATAAGTATCCCCAACGAGGGAAACGAGAAAGTAAAAAAGATAAAAATGAAAACCGACGGTATTAATGTTGAGTATTTTGAAAGAGCTTCTTTTGTTGTGTACCTGGACAAAGACACTTTCAAAAGAATACAGACGGGTGACTAAACCTAACTATCAAAGCATATTATCCACTACTTAAACCACAATTAAAATGAAAAAAATGTTTCTGTTTTCCTTAACCTTTTCACTGCTAACGGCCTGCAGCAAAGGCAAAACCGTTACGAAGATAGCATAGGAAGTTTGTGACTGTTCGAAAAAAGCCAATTCCATGGACTCTGCTGACCCCAAAAGAACTGAAGCACAAAACGACTGTGCAAAAAAGCAAGTTGAAGCATGGGGTAAAGTAAAAGATGATCAGAAGAAAGCCGATGAATTTAATAAAGTGCTCAGTGTTTGTGCCACCGAACAAATTAATAAAGCAGTTGGTAAATAATAGTAAAACTTACATAACATGAAAAAAATAACACTTTTTGTAGTATGCCTTTCGCTTCTTACTGCCTGCGGCAAAGGCAAAAGCCCCAAAGCAATGGCCGAAGCCTACTGCGACTGTAACAAAAAAATCTTTAAGATGGATGCGGCTGACCCGAAACGGGCCGAAGCACAGCATGATTGCTCAATGAAACAGGTGGATGCATGGACAGCATTAAAAGACGACCCGGAGAAAACCAAAGAATATAATAAGTTGGTCAACGAATGTACCGCTGAAATATATAAATAAA
>JBKJIX010000105.1:0-11918 GCA_046598205.1 Chitinophagaceae bacterium | reverse complement strand
CATACTTTTTAAGCTGTTTAGAAAAGGATCTGCTCTCACCCTTTTTCACTTTATTTATCAAATCTATTGGTATCTTACAATTCAAAGAACTAAAAATCAAACATAGGAGAACAGGAGTTAAAAGAGAAATACAATAACTAAACCTCTCTTCTCTCCATAATAAAAAGTATTCTCATGGTATCAATAGGCAATTTTTTCTTCAAATACCGCAACTGGATTTTTATTCTCTTCTACGGAGCATTGTTTATTCCATCGTGGCCGCTTTTTTCTTCTGAACAATTTGGTAAGTGTTATTATATCTGGCCTATCAGCATTGGTTTATTCATCACCTGTCTTGGGCAGTTGATTCGTGGGCTGACAATCGGCCTTGCTTACATTGTTCGTGGTGGTAAAGAAGGCAAGCCTTATGCAGAAGGATTAGTAACCGAGGGGATTTTTAATCACTGCCGCAATCCATTGTATGTAGGAAATATTTTGATGCTATTGGGTGTTGGTATCCTTGCTAATTCGTTAGTGTATGTGGCCATTGTTATTCCGGTATTTTTATTCATTTACCAGGCCATTGTTTTGGCAGAAGAAAATTTTTTACGGGGAAAATTTGGTTCCGGCTTTGATGAATACTGTAAAAAAATAAATCGCTGGTTTCCTAACCTAAAAGGGATAAGCAAAACTTTTGGCAGTATGGAGTTCAACTGGAAGCGTTGGATATTGAAGGAACATACCACACAATTCATCTGGTTGATTGGTATTACACTTTTACTGTTATTGAATTATCCGGAACTAACGGGACATGATGAAAAATTGCGAAACATTCTGATTGGGGTGGTTCTTGGAATATTGCTGCTTATTTATATCCTTATCCGCTATTTAAAAAAGACGGGGAAATTCAAAGAGTAGCACAGATTAACACAAATTATTAAAGCTGCTTACGCAACTTTTTTGGGCCACGAATGAACACCAATTGCCACGAAAAATACATGCCGAAATTGTTTTGTGTGATTTCGTGTCAATTCGTGGCTAATTGTATTTTATGTATTAATCTGTGAAAATCCGTGTAATCTGTGGCCAAAAACTCCTTTAGCGGCTGTTTCCCGCCTTCGTAAACATTAGCCGGAAAATCTTGTTATTTTTGTTCATCCACCGAAGCTTTAGCCTAGGCGGACAGCTAAATTTGTAAGCTATGATTAAAACAGGCAACCCCCTTATCAGCATTTATACGGAAATGACTCCCAACCCCGAGACCATGAAGTTTGTGGCTAACAAGCTGTTATATCCCGGTAAGAGTATTGATTTTCCAGATGCTGAAAGTGCAAAACCTTCACCGCTGGCAACAGAGTTGTTTGGTTTCCCTTTTATTAAAGCCGTATTTATTGCCAGCAATTTTGTAACACTGACCAAGGTTATTGATATTGATTGGAATGATGCCATTCCTTCCATTCGCCAGTTTTTAAAAGAATATCTGGAAGAAGGTAAGGCTATTATTAATGAAGAAGAGTTAGCAGCAGTAAAACAAACAAGTACCAATGAAGTAAGTGCCGATGATGATGATGTGGTAAAAAGAATTAAAGAGTTGTTAGATAATTATGTTCGCCCTGCAGTTGAAATGGACGGCGGCGCCATACAATTTAAAAGTTATGAAGCAGGAACTGTTAACCTTGCCATGCAGGGAAGTTGCAGTGGTTGCCCTTCATCCATGATAACTTTAAAAGCAGGTATTGAAGGTATGATGAAGCGGATGATACCGGAAGTGAAGGAAGTGGTGGCTGAAGCGGAGTAGTTCAGAACATAGATTTAGAAAGGTTAAAAATATTTTGAAGAAAGTGGCTTGAGCCGCTTTTTTCATTTTAACCAATTAAATCCACCCATATTATCTTTCTGATTTTTTCCAAATTACATTTCTGGCTTTCAAATATTCCATTACAAAATCAAAACAATCTTTATTCTTTCCTATTAACTCTGGCGGGAAAACACCTTGCTCAGTAAACAGCCCTTTCGAAATTAAATTAACCGCCGCTGTACAGGTATAACCTGTTGTTCTTGCCATCGAAGAGGTTTTAGTAGCGGCGTCATAACGGTCAAGTAAGTTGTATTCAACTGTTTTGCTCTCGCCTTTTACAATTACTTTCATTATTGTGAACTCTTCTTCTTCAGGCTCAAGCTTCCATTCGTTTAGCAGTAGCTTCGAAGTAAAATCTAACGGAGAAATATCAACTTCTTTAATTCGCAGTGCCGTTGTATCGAAAAACCCGGCTTCCTGCAAGGCAATGATCAGGTCAACATGACCCGGATAACGCAATGTCTTTTCCTTCATATCCGGAATATGACCCATTGTAAAGATCAATGAACGAAGTCCGTCTGTGTTAAATGCTTCGAGTTCTCCAACTTCATCAAAACGTATTAACTCTCTTTCGCTTAAAGCAGGCTTAGTAACGATGGCTCCATTCTCCATCAATCTTGAAGGACGGATATATTCCTGTATCACATCCACCGGGGAAAAAGGTGCTTTGTAATAAAAAGGTGGTTTAGGGTTTTGAGGCAGGCCGCCCACATAACATTCGAATGAGTCAATCTTCATTTCTTCATTGTATCGGCCAATAATAAAATTGCTGACACCTGGAGCTACGCCGCAATCAGTAATTGCAGTCACCCCTTTTTCTTTTGCCAATTTATCCAATTGCAAAGCATCTTCAGTAAAGAAAGAAATGTCCACTACATTTTTACCGGCGTTAATAACTGCTTCGAGAGTTTTATAACCAATAAAGCCGGGCACAGCCGTTATAATAATGTCAAAAGGGGAAAACCAGTTTTCGTATTCGGCGAATTGAGAAAGATCGGCAGCAACTGTTTGAATTGATTTGTTTCTGCTTTTTAATTCGTCAAGATTAACAGCGTTAAGGTCAAAAGAAGTGACTGAATAATCTTTAGCAAGGTCTAAAGCAATGGCACGGCCTACCATTCCGGCACCTAATACAGCAATCGTCATGTGAGATATTTAAGAAGCAAATTTACGGAGGTGGCCTCGAATTATAATAATAATAAGAATGAATACAGTTAGCCACAGATGAACACAGACGGACACAGATTAGCTACTGCACAGTTTTTATTATACCACGAAATCATATCAATTACACGAAAAGAAAATAATAGCTTGAGTTTGTAAAATGCCCATCCGTGTTACTTCAGTTGAAGTGTGCCCATCGTTACCTCAGGGTAAACTGCAAGGGACGATGATAGTAGTAACACAGCTGGTTAAATAATTTGTATTTCTCTGTGTCCGTCTGTGTTCATCTGTGGCTAACCCCTTCCTCTACGGCCTTGCAGAATTTTGTAAAAACTGCGACTACGAATTTCATCTACTGTTAAACCAGTTGCAGTAGCTTCTTCTTCACTGATGGCTCCACAGTTCATGGCTTTCAAAAAGAAGTTGAGTAATCCCTGCCCCGTTGCTGCATCATCAAAAATATCTCCGGTTAGAGTGGAAATAGCAGCCCTGTCCACAAATGTTTTCAAGCGGTGAGTGGCATCAGTAATGCTGCTTAAAAAGAAATTATACGTAGCCGCATAACGCATGGGCAGTTGTGCAGGGTTTAAATCCCAGCCCTGGTAAAACCCATTGATGAGTGAATGGATGGAATGATTATATCCAATTCGCCAGGCATTGTGTACCGACTGCCGGTTTTCTTTTAATTGTTTAGCAGTTAGTTTTTCACCCCGGTGTGGAGCAACAGGCATTACATTCGTAGCTCCGTCTGATAAAAATATTCCGGTGCCGCCTAATGCTACTTTGGTCATGTGGTGAGCAAAGTCGCAAACAGGGTGAGCCATTGTCTGATATTTAGCAGTGATGCCACAGGAGGCGGTATAATCATAAGTACCAAAATGAGCAGCGATCAATCTTCCTTCCCCGGCCCTGATAATTTTCATTAATGGATTTCTTCCTTCATCATCCATAATAATTTGGGTGGCTTCCACCATTGTTTCCATCTTTAAGGTGCCGGGAGTTAAATTATTTTTCTTCTCAATGATCTCGAATAAACGAACCATGGTGGTAACCTGTTCTGGTATGGTTACTTTTGGAAGCATCACAATGAAATTGTCTGGAAGCTTCCCTCCTGTTTTTTCCAATAAAGTAGTCAAGAAAATATCCATGGTTCTTACACCCCGGCTTTTTAGATCTTCGGTGAAAGGCTTTATTCTTATTCCAATGAAAGGAGAAATTGTTTTTTCATTCATTCCTATTGCCAGTTCGTTGGCAGCATTGACAGCTGTTGCATCCTCCTCTTCTTCGGGGCGATTACCAAAGCCGTCTTCAAAGTCAATGCGAAAATCTTCTACTGCTTCTGTTTGCAGTTTTTGTACGATCTTATTATAAACAGTATAAGAAAGCCATGCAGGTTGTTGCTTTCTTTCTGTTTCATCCATCTTATTTAGTTTCTTAATCAGTTTGCCGGCTTTCTTTTCATCATCGGGTAATTTATCACAACCTTCAAATTTTAATATTTTGGCTAATGTGATGAAATCGGGTGAATAGGTTTGTAAACTTTTCAATGCTATCTCACCCATTTTAATACAGGTATTTGATTTGAAAAGATTAGCTCCGCCATAGACCGTATGCACTGCTTGCCTGTCTGGTTTATCTCCCGGATAGATTTGTTGAAATTTAAGATTTGCTGTTTGTAAAGAATTAAGCAGTATTTCTTTTTCGATGTCTGCAATGCTGAAATTCATAGAAATAAGTTTTTTAGGAACACAAAGAACACCAAGCCGTCACTAAGAACACTAAGAAGTGCTTTGATTTATTTTTGAATCAAACCCATTTAATACTCTTTTAATACCATTTTTTAGCAGTACGGTTTTAAAGTTTAGTATAAGGCCATGTCTTAAATTTAAAAATCGCAGATAAGTTAAAATCTGAGCTATATGAATATCCGCAATTGCTTCAATATTCTTTGTCTCAACAATAACCTTCTTTTCTACAAGAATATCTACTCTATAGCCACACTCCATCCTTATTTCTTCAAAAATTACCGGAACAGGCTTTTCTGTTTCTACATATAACCCTCTTTGTCTAAGACGATGGACCAGGCAAGTTTGGTAAACACTTTCTAACATTCCGGGCCCGATAGTTTTGTGAATATAAAAAGCTTCGTCCAGAATTATTTTAATTATCTCTTCTTCATTCATCCGTTATTCAATTTTCATTGTGTCCTTTGTGTTGCGTTGTGTCCTTTGTGTTCCTTTTAAGATCCCCTGTAAGTAGAATATCCAAACGGATTCAACAACAGTGGAACATGATAATGCTCATTGTCTGTTATCGTAAAAGTTATTTCAACAAAAGGATAAAAAGTTAACAGGGCTTGTTTTTCGAAGTATTCCTTTGTTTCAAATTTTAACCGGTAAACACCTGGTTCCAATATCGTTTCTTCAGCCAGAAAGCCGGCAATACGTCCATCGGTATCGGTAGTTCCGATTGCAATCTGTCTCCAGCCAACCGTTACTGGGTCTTCGGGTTGTTGCAGAAATAAAACAATAGTAATTCCTTCGGCAGGCTTGCCTTTCGAAGTATCAAGAACATGTGTAGTAAGCTGACTCATTCCAATAATTTTTCAAGCCTGAGTTTAGTAATCATATTTTGTTCGTCTGCAGCAATTTGGATTTCTTCATTAGGACTATTTTTTAATCTTGATTTTAATAAGCCAAGCATTTCTTCTGCTGATTTTCCGGTAGCAGAAACGATAAAGATATAGCCGAATTTCTCTTCGTACAAGCGGTTGCCTTCAGCCAATGCTTCAATGGTTTCCTTGGTAGCGACATTTACGCCGCTTTGCTCACCGGATGCCCACCCGATAGCTATCGGGTCCGATGTGGAAGCAAATTTCTTAGTAAGTGATTCCACATCACCAATTTTCGGATGATGAGTAAATGCTTCTTTCCAGTCTTCCTTGCTACATGCATACCACATCTCTTCCGCATCTTCCAGTAATTCAACCAGGTCATCTGCCGGAAAATATGACATCATCATTTTTACCCATGTGGAGGAGCCACAACATTTCAGCAACTCTTCTTTGAGTTGTGGCTGACTTAATGCATTTAGTTCGTGTAGTGTCATAAAACTTCTAACGAGTTAGGATTCCCGGCTCACTTTCCCCCACAGCCTCATCCTGCTTACTCCGCCATCTGGAAATATACTTAGCCGTACATGAGAAAACGGGCCCTTGTTTATTATTGCTTCTTCAAAAAAATGCTCCGTGTCTGCACTTAGTTTTGATTGTGGCAATAAGGTTATCCACTGAATAGCATCGCTATCCAATTTGCTTTCATCCTTATAAGCAATATCACAGCCTTCAATCAAACAACTGTCGGGATAGTTGCCTTTGAAGTGACAAGTGTCTATCAATATCTTTTCAATTTCTCCTTTATGTGCCAATCGTACAATCACCCAATCCCGGTTTCCCGGTGTCCGGTTTCTTTTTGTTTCCCAACCATCGCCCATATTAACCCCTCTGCCTGGCATGATGAGATTTTCCATGTGAGAAAAGAACATGTCGTTACATAATATTGATTTTGCTCCGTTTGTTGCTGCTGCAAGATTCAGCACTTCTCTGCCGTCAACTATACTCCAGTCTTTAAACACTTCACCATATACTTTCAATCTTGCTACGCCACCATCGGGAAAGATATTTAATCTTGTATGGGTGTAAACATCATGATCCTCTATTTCAAAGAAATTTTGTGACCCCGGTTCCAATGGAGATTTAGGAAGAATAGTTACCCAATGTATTGTATCAAAATTAATATTTTCATCAAAAGAAACATTAGCTGCTTCCAGCGAAGCAAATGGTGGGTGATTGCCAAGGAAATGATTGGTATCTATATCCACCCCATAAATTTTTCCCGAAGCTCCCAGTTGAACAATGCACCAGTCATGCCCTTCGGTTCTTTTGCGGCGGCTTTCCCAACCGTCCATCCATTTACCACGGTCGGTATATTTATCTGCTACAAAAATTCCCCGTCCGGGTTTTAGCAGGTTTTCTTTTTCGGCAAAAAAATCATCGGTACAGAATAGTGCTTTACCGCCAAATCGTTCGGCGGCAAGGTCTGTAAAATTTATAAAAGCTGGTAGTTCCATAAAAAATTATTATGCGACAAAAACACACAAAATGACACGAAATTTTTTTGTATGTTTTCGTGTCATTTCGTGGCCATTATCTTCCCTTTATTCAAATGTAAAAATTTCCCTTCATCAAATACTTTCGCCCCACTTAGCCAGGTTTGTTTTACTACCCCGCATAGTTCTTCATTAAGGTAAGGAGTTATTTTGTGTTTATGGTAAATCATATTTTCTGTGACGGCAAATGATTGCTCCGGGTTCCATATAACAAAGTCAGCATCATAGCCTTTTGTAATCTTACCTTTCTTGTTCAGTTGTGGTAATAAAGCCGGTTTTTCACATAACCATTTTGCTATATTATCTAAACTACAGCCATGTTTTTGGGCGGCTGTCCATAATACGGGAAGGGAAAACTGGAGGGAAGAGATGCCACCCCATGCTTTCATAAAATCACCTGATGTGATCTCTTTCATTTCCGGTGGGGCTGGTGAATGGTCGGTAGCCACAAAATCTATAATACCATCTTTCAATGCCTGCCATAGCCTTTCATTATTTTCTTTTTCTCTTATCGGCGGTGCACATTTGTATTCCGTTCGTCCATCTTTAATTTCTTCGGCGGTAAAGTATAAATAATGGTGGCCTGTTTCAACAGTTAATGGTAAGCCTTTTTGTTTTGCTTTCGCAATTTGTTCTATTGAATCAGCAGAGGATAAATGAACGATATGTGTACGGCAATTGTGTTCTTCGCATACACGAATCATTAACGCAATCGCATCATCTTCCCATTTCCTGGGCCGGGAGATAAGATAGTTTTGATAGGATTTGTGGTTGCCGGTTATTTGTTGCTTATCATCTGAAAGTTCGCAGTGAACTAATAAAGGCAAATCATACTTTGCAATGATCGGCATTGCTTTTCTCAAATCTTCTTGTGTAACGTTTGGAAACTCATCAATGCCCGAATGAGTAAGGAAAGCTTTAAAACCTAATACTCCTTTTTCAATCAATGGTTCTATTTCTTTTTCATTTCCCGGAATGATGCCGCCCCAAAAGCCACAATTGGTATGTAATTTTCCTTCGGCTGCTTTTATCTTCTGCTCAAATGCTTTTACTGTTGTCGTTACCGGTGATGCATTCAACGGCATTTCCACTAAAGTGGTGATACCTCCGGCAATAGCCGCCTTAGTGGCGGTGTCAAATCCTTCCCAATCCGCCCTGCCCGGTTCATTGATATGTACATGAGGGTCAACAATGCCCGGC
Source organism: Chitinophagaceae bacterium (assembly GCA_046598205.1). GTDB lineage: Bacteria > Bacteroidota > Bacteroidia > Chitinophagales > Chitinophagaceae > JJ008. The sequence goes on along the minus strand of JBKJIX010000105.1, from coordinate 3,550 downwards.
ATTAATATATTATCGCCGACGTCAGTAACAGGGAATTCTCCTTCTGGCAAATCATCTACCACATCTGCAATTTTGCCTTTGCTTATTAATACTGCTGCTCTTTTAATACCATCGGGAGTAATGGTTCGGTTACTTATAATAGCAGCGTCAATCATGCAGATTTCTTTTAGATAACAGCGATTCTATAAAATTAATGAAAACAATTTTCTAATTTGGACACAGATGAGCACAAATGGACACAGATGCTTTCTGTTTTATTCTATTAATCTGTGATAATCGGTGTTCATCTGTGGCCAAAAATGCCTGTTATACTTCTCATATTATCTTCTATTATCCTGGTGACTCTTATCATCATGACCTATCGCCTCCATGCTATTACCAAAAAGCAGGCAGATGAAGAACAAGCCGAAAAATCAGGAATGATACAAAGCTGGATCTATGCCGCAATCATATTCACCATTATAGCCATCATCGCCAGTATTTATTTTATGGTAAAGGGAACCGTGTATGAAGGTCACCTGATGGAATGGCTGAACATTGTGGTAAGGGTAATGCACATCACCTTTGGTATTGCCTGGATTGGAGCATCCTTTTATTTTGTTTTCTTAGAAAATGCATTAAACAGAACAGAAAATGTACGGGACGAACTGGCCGGTAATCTATGGGCCGTACATGGTGGCGGGTTTTATTATTTAGAAAAATACAAAGGAGCACCCACCACCGTTCCCAAACACCTGCACTGGTTTAAGTATGAAGCTTACTTTACCTGGGTATCCGGTTTTGCCTTATTGTTCATCATTTATTATTTCAATGCATCGGCAATGCTGATTGATACCAATGTAATGAAGCTGACGAGCCTGCAAGCAGTTGGCATCAGCATTGGCTCTTTTATTATTGGTTGGTTATTGTATGATCTGCTTTGCAAATCACCGCTACACAAAAAGCCAATTCTCTTTGCTCTTACTGGAATTCTCCTACTAATTGGTTTTGCTTATTTCTACAGTCATGTGTTCAGTGGCCGTGCCGCTTTTATTCATTTTGGTGCAATGATTGGCAGCATTATGGTGGCGAATGTTTTCTTTGTCATCATCCCATCACAGAAAGCAATGGTAAAGGCTGCGAAGAAAGGCATAGCACCCGATCCACAACGGGGAAAGAATGCCCTGTTCCGTTCCATACATAATAACTACTTTACATTGCCTGTTTTGTTTGTAATGGTAAGCAATCACTTTCCCAGCACTTTTGGTAATAAATACCAATGGGTTGTTTTGGCTGCCATTTCTATCGGCAGTGCCGGTATCAAGCACTGGCTTAACCTGCGGGAACAGGGAAAGTTGAGTGTATGGATAATGCCTGCATCGGTTATTATATTATTGGCAGTAGCTTATGTTACTGCGCCGCAACCATCCACTACCAAATGCAAAGAAGTGAGTTTTGCTGAAGTAAATGCTATTGTACAACAACGCTGTATCAGTTGTCATTCATCCAAACCAACGGATGATGTCTATACCGCTGCCCCCAATGGTGTGATATACGATACCCCGGCCGATATTGTAAAAAAGAAAGAACTCATTATGCAGCGGGTGGTGGTTACAAAGACGATGCCCCAGAACAATAAGACCAATATGACACCAGAAGAAAGAGATGCTATAAGATGCTGGATTGAGCAGGGTGCTTTGACCAAATAAAGTAAGCGACAGAAATACCTGCAAGAATGCATCGGAAAACTACCCATTAAAAAAGAGTACTTCTTGGATTGTTCTTTCTCCAAAAATTATATTGCTTTGTACTGTACCAATATCCACCACTATGAAATTAATGATGTACCTCGGCAACGACCTTATCGAATCAGTTCCACTCAATGTTCAGGATCTTAAAATTCCAGGCTACCTGGGCAAATTCAAACGCAATCTTAAGATTAAGTATAATGAATTGCTAAGTACGGCTCCAGTGCCACCAGAGTTTTTGGTGTACAACCCAGAGATAAAGCCGGACATACCTCCAGCGAGACAAAATTAATACAGAGGCTGGCCACAGATTAACACAAATGCACACAGATTAAATACAAATAAAACAATTAGGCTGCAATTGCAGCTTTAAAATCTGGGTTAATCGGTGTTCATCTGTGGCCAAATTGTATTTATCTTCTTCCTGAGATTAGTGCTATTAATGGCTAACCCCCTATATCACCTCCACACTCCTTTCTACAAAGGCTGTAAGGTCGGCTCCTTTTAATAATCCCTGTGCCAGCATAGCAAGGTCGAAAGCTTGTTTGGCCATGGCGGTTTGTTGTATTTCATCCGCACTTAATATTTTGGTGATGATTTTATGATTGGCATTAATGGCCACCTTATAATTATCCGGCATCGAACCATAAAAGCTCATGCCGCCGCCCATTTTGCTCATGTCTTTCATCCGGCGCATCCATTCTTCCATAGTAATAGTTACCGGCATGCCGTCGGCCTGTTGGCTTTCCACTTCCACTTTCATCGCAGGATTATGAATGGCTTTTTCGAAGATGGCTTTTAGTTTTGTTGTATCCTCTTCTGTCAACTGGTGTTTCGCTGCATCTTCTTTTACGATCAGCTTATCTATTACATCTGCATCCACTCTTTTCAGCGATGTTTTCTCCAGCTTCATTTCTACATTATGAATGAAGTGAGTATCTATCGGTGAATTCATCAGCAATACATCATACCCTTTTTTAACAGCGGCTTGTATGTAGCTGTCCTGTCCTTGTGGGTCAACGGTGTAGAGGTAAATTAACTGCCCGTCTTTATCGGTTTGAAAATCTTTTACTTTGACAGCATATTCTTCCAATGTATTTTTTTCATTGGCCGTATTAGCCAGCAATAAAAATTCTTTGGCCTTGTCATAAAATTTTTCGTCGGAAATGGCGCCATACTTTACAAAAATGCCTATATCGTTCCATTTTTCTTCGTAAGCTTTTCTATCTTTTTTAAACAGCTCACTCAGTTTGTCGGCTACTTTGCGGGATATATAACTGTTTATCTTTTTTACATTGCTATCTGCCTGTAAAAAAGAACGGCTTACGTTCAGTGGAATGTCGGGTGAATCAATAACACCATGGAGCAACAATAAAAACTCCGGTACAATATCTTTTACTTCGTCGGTGATGAATACCTGACGGCTGAACAATTTGATCTTGTTCTTCTGTACTTCATAATCGTTTTTCAACTTGGGGAAATATAATACACCTGTCAGGTTGAAAGGATAATCAACATTCAAATGAATCCAGAATAATGGCTCTTCGGAAAAAGGATATAGTTCCCGGTAGAAATCGAGATAGTCTTCGTCTTTTAATTCGGCTGGTGCTTTTGTCCAGATGGGATTGGTATTGTTGATGATATTGTCAACCTCTACGGATTTGTATTTCGGTTTTTCCGCAGGACTCTGTGAGCCTTCTGCATCCTCACCATCTGGTTCAGATTCTGTCTTCGTACCAAACTGTACCGGCACCGGTAAAAACTTAGCATACTTATTCAGTATATCACTAATGCGGCTTTCCTCTAAAAACTCTTCTGACTCT
>JBKJIX010000173.1:0-7120 GCA_046598205.1 Chitinophagaceae bacterium | reverse complement strand
CGGCCATAGTAGTCCCGGATGGGCTGCTCCCAATCGGGAAATTTGCCAATCAATTCTTGTGTGGCTTCTACAATGGAACGGCCTGCATCCTGCTGTTCGTTCCAATCCATGGTACAGATATGATTGAGGAAATAATCCCTCTTTTCAATGGAATCAAAATAAGTTTCATTAAAAACATGTTTGGGGTTCCAGTCAATCAACACATTTCCTAAATCAAAAATAATCGTATTGATGATAGCCATTATTTGTACCTGAATTTTAGATAAATCATCGTCAGTGACATGGCAAGAACAATAGCATTCGTAAGAATAATGACCCAATTATCTAATAAAGCCCCGTAGGCAATCCACATTACTTCGTTAACGGCGGCAATTATAAACATCAACAACGAAACATCTTTAGCAGATTTTTCCCTCCAGGTTTTAATAACCTGCGGTAAAAATGTTAGCGAAGTAATAGCTCCTGCCGCATAACCCAGTATATCAACTCCACTCATTACTATTTATTTTGTGCAATAATATCACCTTTTTTCAAATAACCATCGGTAACGCTTCCGGGGCTTTATTTTGTAGTTGGTATTGATGTAGTTGGCAATATGGTGCATTGCTTCATCAATGCTATCAGTAACCAGTACCAGGTTCATATCTTCTTTTGAAATAGTACCCTGCTCTGCCATCCATTCAATATTTTCCATTAATGGTTGATAGTATTCCTTTCCGAGCACCACAATGGGAAAATTGGTAACCGATTTCGTTTGTATCAACGTAAGTATTTCAAAAAACTCATCCATTGTACCAAAACCACCGGGCATGATGACAAAGGCATAGGAATATTTTACCAGCAGCACTTTGCGGACAAAGAAGTGTTCAAAGGTTACTGATTTCTGCACATAGGGGTTTATCTGTTGTTCAAAGGGAAGTTGAATATTACATCCAATAGATTTCCCATTGTTTTCAAAGGCACCGCGGTTAGCTGCTTCCATAATGCCGGGGCCGCCACCTGTCATGGTGGTAAATCCGGATTCAGCAATTCGTTTTCCTAATTCCCTCGCCTTGATATAGTAAGGGTGGTCTTCCTTGTATCTTGCCGAGCCGAACACTGTAATGCATGGCCCGATGAAATGCAGGTTTCTGAATCCTTTGATAAATTGCCAGAAAACCCGCCAGGCAAATTTCAATTCATACCCCCTGCTTTTAGGGCCATCTAAGTATACCTGTTCTTTCGAAGGAATGATAGTTTTAATAGCTGTTTTTTCTGATGCTTCCATAGTAAAATGTAAATTGCTGTCCAATTTAAACAATAATACTCCATCTCCGCCAATCGGCGGAGGGTAAAAATTTATACACAACATTACCTTTAAAATTCAACCTATTTAGTATGAGAATAATAAGTTATAATGTTAATGGCATCAGGGCGGCTATAAAAAAAGGTTTTATTGACTGGTTAAAAACAAATCCGGCTGATGTGATCTGCCTGCAAGAAACAAAAGCCACACAAGGTGATGTAGATGTAAAACAATTAGAGGAATTAGGTTTTCATCATTACTGGTACAGTGCCCAAAAGAAAGGATACAGTGGTGTAGCTGTATTTACCAAAATAAAACCGGATAATGTTCAATATGGCACGGGCCACAAAGTAAGTGATGATGAAGGAAGAGTAATTCAATTGGATTTTAAAGATGTGCGGCTTATCAATGCTTATTTTCCCTCTGGCACCAGTGGTGATGAAAGACAAACTTTTAAATATGGTTGGTTAGATGAGTTTAATAGTTATTTGAACAAACTGAAAAAGAAGTATCCCAAGCTTATTCTTTGCGGCGATTATAATATTGCCCATACCGAAATAGATATTCATGATCCAAAGGGAAATAAAAAATCATCTGGATTTCTGCCGGAAGAAAGAGAATGGATGACAAAATTTATTACTAATGATTGGGTGGATACTTTTCGTGAGTTTCATCCGGAACCACATCGCTACAGTTGGTGGAGCCAGCGGTTTCCAACTGTACGTTTACAAAATAAGGGGTGGCGGATTGATTATATCAGTGTAACAACTCCACTAAAAAAGAATTTGAAAGATGCAGAGATATATCCTGACGTAAAACATAGCGACCACTGTCCGATTTACCTCGATGTTAAATTATAAGTTGCAATGATTATTTATAATGTAACCATCAAAGTTGACCATTCCATTGCAGCCGAATGGCTCACCTGGTTAAAAGAAGAACATATTTCTGATATAATCAGCACTGGTTGTTTTACACATGCTGTTATCCTTCATCTGCTGGAAGCGGATGATACAGAAGGCATCACTTATGCGGTACAATACCATGCAGAAAGCAAAGCACTGTATAACCGATATATAGAGCAATTTTCTGAAGGGATGAGAAAGAAAGGAATGGATAAATGGGCCAATAAATTCATCGCTTTCCGCTCCGTGATGCAGCTTGTGCATTGAGTGTGCAAAAGAATAATTTAATCCCGCATTTGGCGGGACAGTTGTATATTCCTTTCAAACCCGCTACTGGCAAGCATTTGAAGGTATGAAACTGAAACACAATACTGGCAAAGGTTTCAGCGATCATCAAATTATTTTTTCCACATTTACTATTTGAGCCTTTTCTTTAAAAACCTTGCCCAATGCGGTTTATGGCTGATTTATTAAAACAAAAAATTTGAATAAAATATTTTGCCGGAATGAAAAAGCCGTTAAATTTGTTGCCGCTACTAAAAATTAAAAAAATTCAAATCATGAACAAAGCTGAATTAATCGCTAAAGTTGCCGACGACGCCGGCGTTACTAAAACACAAGCAAATGCTGCCCTTGATTCTTTTATCGAAGCAGTTACAAAAACATTAAAAGGTGGTGGTAAAGTTACATTGGTAGGTTTTGGCACTTTCTCTGTATCTAAAAGAGCTGCCCGCAATGGCCGCAACCCTCAAACTGGTGAAGTAATTAAAATCAAAGCAAGAAAAGTTGCTAAATTTAAAGCAGGTAAAGAACTTGCCGGCAAATTGTAATCCGATCCTTCGATAAACTCAGAACCATCGGATGCTTTATGAAACCGCATTAGAAAAGCTCCATTCTGCTACATGCGGGACGGAGTTTTTTTTGACTTGATAATTTCTTAAAAATATTTTACTATTAAAATCAACAATTATGGGAAGAGGAGATAAAAAAACAGCAAAAGGGAAACGTTTTAAAGGATCATTTGGTAAGAGCAGACCAGTTACAAAAAGCCCTGCCCAAAAAGTAACAGCCGCTAAGAAGGCCGCTGCTAAGAAAAGCTAAGAGATAAAAATTAATAGTTAAAAGATAATAGTGATTTCACCCTTGGGTACATTTTTCACTATTATTTTTTTACTGTTATCTTATGGAGCCAGTCGTTCAATTTTCCAATTGCCCCTGTCATCCAGCACATATTGCAACCTGTCATGAAGACGGCTGGGTTGTCCCTGCCAAAATTCAATGATAACAGGTTTTACCATGTAGCCTCCCCAATGTGCCGGTCGTTGTAATTTTTTCCCTTGCATTTCTTTTTCTACCTCCTGGTAATGCTTATCAAGCCATTCCCTGTTTTCAATTACCTGGCTTTGCGGAGAAGCTATAGCACCTACCTGGCTGCCTTCAGGTCTTGAATAAAAATAAGTATCGCTTGCTTCAGCAGCTAACTTTTCAATCAATCCTGTAATGCGTACCTGTCTTTCCAGTTCCTTCCAGAAAAAAACAAGACAAGCTTTAGGATTTTCGGCCAGTTGTAGCCCCTTAAAACTATTGTAGTTGGTAAAAAAAATAAAGCCCGTTTCGTTAAAGTCTTTTAATAAAACAATTCTTGCCGATGGTACCCCATCAGTAGAAGCAGTAGCCAATGTCATAGCATTTACTTCATCAATTGCTGAAGCTACTGCTTCATTCCACCACTTTGAAAATTGCTGTATGGGGTTTGTTGCAGCATCTTTTTCAGATAAGTTTTTCTGCGAATAATTTTTTCTGATGTCTGCAATACTTCCCGCCATATAATTAGTTTGAGATGCAAAGTTAATGGCTTAACCTACATTACATAAAAAAGCCCGGCACATGACCGGACTAAATCTTTAACTGCATTCCTTTAGGTATTGACTTGTTTCTTTACTAACCGGTCTCTTTCTTCGGCAACCATATTCAGCCTGCTCTCCAATTCACCAATCCGCTTTAACTGCCCTTCCAGTTTCTTATTAGCATCAGCAACATCCTGCATATCATTATTCAGTTCTTCGAGGTAGGCCACCCTTTTTTGTAATTGTTGCCGCTGAAAATTTGCCTCCTTAAGTTTGTCTTCTGTCTCCGTCAGTTCTTCAAGCAGTTGTTTGTTTTCTGATACAGCAGCGCTGTACTTCTTTTTTTGTTCTTCATAGTCCTGCGAAACCCTGTAATGGTTTTCTTTCATGTCTTCATACTCCAGGTTAATTCTTTTAGAAACATTCACCTGGCTTTCTAACTTCAGTATTTTATCCTGCAGCGTATTAAACTCGTTATAGGCGCTGTCTATCATGGATGTCACCTCGCTGGTAAGCTGCTCTTTCTGGCGGGTATTGTTAATTTCTTTTTCCTTTTGTGAGAGCATGGACTTCAGGTCATCAATTTGCCCGGATAGCTCCTCGTTTATTTTTAATATCTCCTGTTGCTTCTCTTCTGTTTCTTTTACAATATCAATTTGCCCCAGCAAGAGATTAATTTTTTCATTATGCTCCAGCAAACTGCTTTGCGCCTGCCTTAATTGCTGAATATAATCAGGCTTTTCTTTTTCTGCAACAGGTTTAGCTTTTTGAAGTACTTCTATTTCTAATTTCAGTTTTTTATTCAATTTCCTCATTTCATCCGCCTCAATAGAATTTATATTATTATTCTCTTCTGTATCCTCCAATTGCTTTCTTAAACTACTGAGTTCTTTATCCTTGAGTTCAGTATCATTAAAATAGCGGAGCTTCCACTCTTCGAGAGACTTGGAAATTTTTTCTGTTTCCATCGGCAACGCAGTCATGCTGCGGCGGCTGGTGATGAAGAAGTGGAGGGTGATACCCAGGGTAATGGCCCCAAGCATCAGCACAATAATTTCAACAATGGAGAGTGAAAGATTGCCCATAGTCATAGTGTCAGGTTTGTAAACTATTAAAAAGTACGGAATTAATAATTAATAGTTTTTCACACCGGGTCCTACGCTAAATCAGGACTATCGGGTAGCGGATAAGGGGTAGCACAAGATAGTAATTACTGCAAATTGTGAAATAGGAAATGTACTTGGGGATTACCCTCTTACCAGGGTGCCTACCTTCTCCCCCGTTACCACCCGGCGCAGGTTGCCCGGCTTATTCATATCAAAAACAATAATAGGAAGGTTGTTTTCCTGGCAAAGGGTGAAGGCCGTCATGTCCATTATCTTCAGGTTCTGGGAAAGACATTCCTGGTAAGTAATGACATTGTATTTGGTAGCGGTTGGGTCTTTTTCAGGGTCGGCGGTATAGATGCCGTCCACCCTGGTGCCTTTTAAGATTACATCCGCATTTATTTCAATAGCCCGCAGGGAACCAGCTGTGTCGGTAGTAAAGTATGGGTTGCCCGTTCCGGCCCCAAAAATAACTACCCGACCTTTTTCCAAGTGGCGGATAGCCCGGCGACGGATATAAGGTTCAGCAATCTGTTCCATCTTAATAGCACTTTGCAAACGGGTATAAACGCCTACTTTTTCTAACCCCGCCTGCACTGCCATTCCGTTGATAACCGTGGCCAACATACCCATATAATCGCCATGGGCCCTTTCAATACCTGTGTCGGCTTCATTCATGCCCCTATATATATTACCGCCTCCGATGACGATAGCCACTTGCACTCCTAATTCGGTAATTGATTTTACATCCTCGGCATATTTGGCAATGACATTAGTGTCAAAACCAAAACTTTTATCACCCATTAATGCTTCGCCGGAAAGTTTGAGGAGGATTCGCTTATACTTAGGTAACATTAGAGCTTGATTTTCGGGGCGAAGATAAGGATTTGATTATTGTTTAACCGCCCGGATGCTGTACACTATCGGCAATTTTCCTTCCATTCCTTTTATCTGCCATTTCCCCTTTTCTACTTCTACAGACTTATCAAAGTTTGAATACGGCGAGAAATTATGCTCATTAAAATGCTCTACTTTCAAACCCGCCTTTATTAGTGCATTCAATATTTCGCTGATGCTATGGTTCCAACTGTATTCCTTGCCCTGTATTGCGTTTGTATCGCCGGTATAAGTTGGCATATTTTCCATTACAATCAGTTCCCTGTTATCATAATAATATTTTATGTGGGTAAACTCATCATCAAACATCCAAACCACAGGATGAAAATCGGCCATGTAAAAAATACCACCGGGTTTCAGGTAGTGAGCAATCAGCCCGGCCCATTTATCAAGATCTGGCAGCCAACCGATAGTACCGTAAGAAGTAAAAACGATGTCAAATTTTTCATCCAGGTGTTCTTTCAAATCATACACATTACAACAAATAAATTTTGCCTTTAATCTTCCTGAGTTTATCGAAGGATCATCATTCAGTTGTCTTGCTTCTTTAATAGCTTCATCAGACAAATCAACACCCGTTACATCTGCACCGAGCCTTGCCCAGTTCAGGCTATCCATACCAAAATGGCATTGCAGATGGAGCATTTTTTTCCCTTTCACATCACCGAGTTCATTTAGTTCAATTGGGGTTAATACATTTTCCCCTGCCTTAAACCCTGCCAGATTGTAAAACGAAGAATCTTTATGAACGGCAGTTCGCTGGTTCCAGAGATTACGGTTGGCTTCGAAATAACTTTTATACTCCTTCATAGTTATAAAGTTTATAGCAGATATAAAACTACAATTAGCAGGTATATTCGACAAACTACTATGTTTTCCGACTGATTACAAAAAAACAGGCATTAATGACTTATATTTTTTGTAGCTTTTACATGTGAAAATTATTGCTTTATTGAAATCCTTTCCTTTCAATATAAAAATAATTCTGCCTCTGTTTTTTCTTACGGGCACCTTAATAACGGCTTACCCACAGGAAACAAATTCCCATGTATCAGGTATTATCAAGTCAGAAAAAAATGA
>JBKJIX010000084.1:0-15291 GCA_046598205.1 Chitinophagaceae bacterium | reverse complement strand
TGTATCTGGGAAAGATGCCGGGTCAAGCCCGGCAAGACATACATTAGTTTATTACCACAAAGTACACGACCTGTTGGTTATAGGTGATACTTACTTTGTGTTCGTCGTGTTTTCTTGTTGTGCTTTGTGTTACAAATGCCTTTTGAGACAGCCTCTTTTTATTTATACTTCGTAGTCCCATTTCAAATAGGATGAAGTAGTATTTTTGCCACTATGGATTTTGATGAACAACTGTTCCACCTGGTAGATGAAGCCCTAAAGGAAGATATTGGTGATGGCGACCATTCCACTTTATCAAGCATTGCTGCTGACGCAAACGGTAAAGCCGTTTTGAAAATAAAACAAGACGGCATACTGGCGGGTATACAAGTGGCTGAAAAGATTTTCAGGTATAAAGAACCGGCATCTGTTTTTACTCCTTTTAAAAAAGATGGGGATGAAATGAAGTATGGTGAAAAAGCTTTTGAAGTGGAGGCACTGGTGCATACTATTTTGCAATGTGAGAGATTAGTGCTGAACTGTATGCAGCGGATGAGCGGCATAGCGACACTAACAAAACAATACACTGATAAACTAAAAGGCTACAAAACAAAATTACTGGATACAAGAAAAACAACTCCCAACTTCCGGCTGCTGGAAAAGGAGGCGGTGAGAATTGGTGGTGGCGTTAATCACCGGTTTGGTTTATATGATATGATTATGCTAAAGGACAACCATATTGATTATTGTGGTGGAATAGAAAAAGCAATTGATAAAGCAGCGGAATATGTAAGAACTGTAAAGCCCGGGTTAAAAATAGAGGTGGAAACAAGAAGCATTGATGATGTGAAAAGAGTGATAGCAATAGGAAAAGGAAAAGTGTTTCGCATTATGCTGGATAATTTTAAAACGGAACAAATTGCTGAAGCAGTTTATTTAATTAAAGAAGATTTTGAAACCGAAGCAAGCGGCGGTATTAATTTGGATAATATTGAAGAGTATGCCAAAGCAGGAGTGGACTATGTAAGTGTGGGGGCACTGATACACCAGGCGAGAAGTTTGGATTTAAGTTTAAAAGCCATAATTGCTTAGAAGTATGTCAAAAAAGAATAAGCCAGATACAAGAGGATTCGTTTATAGTACAGACCCTGATTTTTCTTTTGAAGAAGAACAATCAGTTACTGAAACACTGCCACCAGCCCAACAAAAACTGAAAGTACGATTGGATACCAAACACCGGGCAGGCAAAGCCGTTACTTTGGTTAATGGGTTTATTGGAAAGGATGAAGACCTTGAAGGGCTAGGTAAGAAACTAAAATCTTTTTGCGGCACTGGTGGTTCTGCCAAAGACGGCGAAATAATTGTGCAGGGTGACCAACGGGAGAAAGTGCTGCAATGGTTGATTAAGAATGGGTATAAGCAGGCAAAAAAATTTTAGTAACTATCCCTCAAATCCAACCTTGCTGTGACTGCCATCGCAATATGGCTTATTGCCAGATGCGCCGCACCTGCATAAGGCCACTGTTCCAGTTTTCGTTTCCTCCCTGCCATCGCTATGTATAATCAGGCATTCAGTTTTAATCAGGTAGGGACCATTAGAAGTTACTTCTATTTTTAAAATATTTGCTGCTTCTGCTACTACTTTATCAGCAGGTTCATCAGCCACCGCTTCTGCATTTAAATAATAACTCAACGCACCGCTTGGACATTGACGAACCTGTTCAATAATTCTTTCCGTAGTTGCCCCACCCATTTTTATCCACGGCTTTTCTTTTGGGTTAAAAACTTCAATCAACCCTTTCCAGCAAATGGTAGAATGGATACAAACTTTCGGTTTCCAGACAACCGTGACTTGATCGTTGGTGTATGTGAGTGTTTCTTTGGACATAATAAAGTTTATTGTTTGTGGTTTTTTGTTGAACCTGCCAAACTAAGTTACAATACTCTTTGTAAAAGACTTCCTGCAATTAGAGCAATTTCGATAAATGTGATTTATAATGCCTTAGGAAAACCTCAAAGAGAAAGAACTATAAACTACAAACAAAAAACTATAAACTACTTACTGTCCCTGAGCCAAACTATACCCCTTCACCTTTCCCCACATATTGAGTAATTCAAACGAACAGATCTTGAAATTGCCACTCATACTAACGTAGAGGCCGATTACATCTTGTTGATTCAGCGGTTCATCGCCAATGCTTTCAAAACGAACATTGTATTGATTAACGAGGTTGGTGTAAACAGAACCTGTAGGCCACACCTGTGTACCCCGGTTGCTTATACTAATGAGGTTGAACTTTACTCCTCCATGTCGTTTACATTTTTCTGCAATGACAGTTGGTTGTTCACCACTTTCAATAAATAAATCTACACCAACGATAGTTTCACTTTCGCCTTCTTTTGAAATCATCATCGGGTTGGTTTCTAATTTCAATGGGGTAGGCGTACCAGGTTTGTTGGCAATAATTTCTCTTGCTCCTACTTCAGGCTTCTTTCCAAAGTTGCCAATGATGGCTTCTGCAAATTGGGTAGTGTTAACGGAGGCAATTTTTTTATCACCAAAGTCGCCGGTATGGGTACCATTTTCTAATGTATATAATAACGCATTTTCAATGATGGAAGCATTTTCTGTCAATCCCAGATGGCGCAACATCGCAATACCACTTAATAATAAGGCGGTTGGGTTGGCAATATTTTTTCCCGCAATATCCGGTGCCGTGCCGTGTACTGCTTCAAAAATCGAAATATGGTCACCAATATTGGCCGAAGGTGCAAAACCTAAACCTCCTACTAATCCGGCACATAAGTCAGAAACAATATCACCTTGTAAATTTGTCAGCACCAGTACATCAAACAAATCAGGCCGTGTAACTAATTTCATGCAGAGATCATCTACAATAATATCATCCGATTTTAACTCAGGATATTCTTTCGCTACTTCCTGGAAACATTCAAGGAACAAACCATCTGTTATTTTCATAATGTTGGCCTTGTGTACACAAGTAATGCGTTTCGTCATTTTTTGCTTCGCCATTTCAAAAGCATAACGGATAACCTGCATACTTCCGGGCCGGGTAATGAAGCGGCGGCTGAGTGCCACATCATGTGTCAACATATGCTCAATGCCGCCATAAGTATCTTCAATATTTTCCCTTACCACCGTAATGTCAATGGGAATACCTGCTTTACTGAAAACGGTATCTACTCCATGCAGTGTTCTGAAATCTCTTTTATTGGCAAATGTGTTCCAGGTTTTTCTGGCCGTTACATTAATACTTTTTACACCTTTTCCTTTTGGTGTTTCCATTGGTCCCTTAAAAAGTAAGCCCAATGCTTCGATAGTTACTTTGGCTTCCGGTGTCATACCATTATTAAAACCTTTATCAAATACCCATTTGCCCATCTCTACAAAATCGTATTCTAACGGAACATTATTGGCGTTGAAAATTTTTAATACCGCTTCCATTATTTCAGGACCTATTCCATCGCCTTTTGCAACAGCTATTTTCATATTTATTTGATTGTGGCACAAAATTAAGTGCTACTTACCGAATACAAGCACACGGATGACACAGAATAAACGGATAAACACAGATTTTTCTGCTTCGCAGAAATTGGATGATTTTTTGGCACGTAAGCTGAAAAATCCATTAATCCAATTGAAATCCATTCAATCCGTGATTTTGTTTATTTTTACCGCATGACAAGTATGATATCCGAAGGCGTAAAGGTGAGTGTAGAAACATTCTACCAGGCTGATTACAGCAACCCGTTGCAATCAGAGTTCATGTTTGCCTATCGTATTGCATTAGAAAATCATAACTCATTCCCCGTAAAATTGCACCGCCGCCACTGGTTTATTTTTGATAGTAACGGCAGCCATCGTGAAGTAGAAGGTGAGGGAGTCGTTGGAATTCAGCCAACTATTCAGCCCGGAGAAACTTATCAGTATGTAAGCGGCTGCAACCTCCGCACCGAAATGGGCCGTATGAAAGGCACTTACCAGATGGAAAATCTGCACAACAAAAAAATGTTTGATGTAAGCATTCCTTCTTTTGAGATGGTGGTGCCGATGAAGAATAATTAAATCACCCTGTCCCTATCCTTCGATAAACTCTGGAGGAACTTTGACCTTGTAGTCATTTCTTTTTTTATAATCTTTGATAGGAATAATTTTTTTTGTTACTAACTTAAATTATTATAATAGCTTGTAATAAAAGAGCTAATAAATGCTGTAAAGAATTGTTGAATGTTGGATTGAATCATTAACCTAAGTTCCCTTTAGGGACAGGGTATCTTCCTCGTCCTCTCTTTCATCAATTCAATAGCTTCTTCTTTCGACTGAAACATATTGCCATTAATATTAACGAGGTTGTCCGCTAATTTATCGTAGCGTTTTGTAAGCAACCAGGTAAAAATGTGCAAATAATGAATGCCATCAAATACAATGGCTTTGTTTTTTGCAAACTCATCTTTACGTTTTAAAAACTCTTCCGGCATTTCAGTATAATGCATGCCCGGCCTCAGGTGGTGGACAATATGATAGCCATCATTCCAACAGGTTTTGTTATACACAGTATTGATGCAGTTAATAGAACTGGTGAAAAGATTCTCAGGGTCATTCGCATCAATAAAAGAATGTTGTGTCCAGTTGCCCAGCATCATTACCAATCTTGCAAAGAGCAAGGGAACAATAAATACCAGCATGGTAGCTTTAAAATTTACAAAACACATACCGATGCAAAATGCGAGATAAATATATTCACCGGCAGTAAGCCGCTGGTATAGTTTTTTTCTTTTGCGGTTAAACAGATACCGGATGGTATTGATAACACCAACCGAAATGAATGTAAAGAAATAAACAAGAAAATCCTTTACACTATCCCGTTGATAGGCCATAGTGCTGCTGGTGTCTTCCGGCAAATTGTTTTCAATATGGTGCATGCCCATGTGGTGGCTAAAATATCCCTCGGGTGCATGTCCAAACAATGGACAAAGTATCCAGGTGATATAAGCATGAAAAGGTTTCTGATAAGGAGTCTTAAACAATTTTCTGTGACAAAGACAATGAAACATCAACCCAAACCTTCCTTTGAAATAAAGTTGAGATACATAGAAATAAGGAACTGCTAATGCCCACCACCACCAGCCTGTTAGCAAAGGTGTAAATAGTATTACAGCTACAGGCAAAACAAGAATATGGATTTTTGTAAGCAGGTAAATAAATGGCAAATCCCGTTTATCATTCATCAGCCGCAGCCAGAATGTATCGTAGAAACTGAACTTTTCTTTTGGTACGTAAACCGGGTCTGTAAGTGTGGTTGAGAGAGCCTTCATAATTGGGGTAAAAATAAGAAAATAATCAGCCCAAAACCTTGACTGTGGAGGATATGCAGTAAAAAAAATCACAAATTATAAGCAATAAAATGATTGTGAGGATTCAAATCCTTTAATCGATAAAAATCCCTTTATCCGTGATATTTATTTGGGTTTGTATTTTGCTTCTTCTATTATTTTCTTTGCTTCGGTAGTCATTATTTCTTCGGGTTTCATCCCAGGATTTTTGCTCACAAATTTCTTAACAATCTGCCAGCCTATCCACTGTCCCATGTTACCGGGAGAAAGCTCCTGCGAAAAGCCCTGGGTAAATGGGCCTTCGCCAATATACGTTTGAATGATGGCAGGATTCAGTGAGTTAAGGTCTTCATTTTTTACAATATAACTCCATATCAAACCTTCGTTCTTGTTGCACCAGTCCAGTTGTTGTTGAGTATAGCCTGTTTTAATAGAATCAGGGGTGGTGGGTAAAAATTTATCAAGCAAATACCATCGCTTACCTTTTTCAATCATTTGCTCTATCAATGGTTTGCTGCCACTTTTATCGGGGAACATATCATTAACAATTAATTGCATGGCATCACCAATGATATACTCTTTGCTGAAACGACGGCTGCGGTAACCGGGTGCTACATTTTCAGTAAAGAACGGATCGTTGTAAACAGAAAATTTTTTACCGAGATAAAACTGGAGGCTGATGCCTAAGAAATCAGGTCCCAGGAAATCGGGAGTGGGACCGGTTTCCGATTGGGCCATTGCATCCACTGGTCCGGCAATAGTAATAATGGCGGGTACTTTATATTTAGGAAAATAATATTTTACAAACTGAAATGCCTTCTTAAAATCCTTTTCAATATCACCGGTGTTTTTAAAAACAGTGTTTACGGTATCATATAAGCCACCACTGAGGCTGATAAAACGTTTAACACCGGTAGTGGCAGAAGCACTGTCAAGACCAAGGATGTTTTGAAGAAAAATATCAGTAAGAGATGGATACTTTTTATTTAGCTCCCTTAAGCCCGGCCAAACATTATTACTGTCAATTGCAAAAAAATCTCTATCAAACCGTTCCAGTTTAATATCCACTTTTATATCGGAAACATCGGGGATGCCCTTCTTCTTTTTGCAGGCAAATAAAGAAACGGCGAGTATTAAAATGACGGCAATTTTTTTCATAGCTATTGTAAACGTTGTATTGGGTAAAAATGTTGTTTACGAAGTTATAACAATCAGAATCAGTAAAGAATTTTCCGATTACAGGTTTTTGTTCCCTTTCCCGAAATTATCGGGACAAGTAAAGGATAGGGGTTAAATTTGTACCATGAAAATCGCCTTAGCACAGCAAAACTATCATATTGGAAATTTTGAAGATAATACCCGCAAAATCATTGAAGGAATTCAATGGGCAAAGCAACAAGGTGCAGATCTGATAATGTTTTCTGAACTATGTGTTTGTGGCTATCCTCCAAGAGATTTTTTAGAATTTGATGACTTTATCAATAAGTGCCACCAGGCTATTGATACCATTAAACAACATGCTGATACTATTGCGGTACTGATCGGGGCACCGGATAGAAATCCTGTCCGGGAAGGAAAAGATTTATTCAATGCTGCTTATTTTCTTTATGAAAAAGAAGTAAAAGCAGTTGCACATAAAACCTGTTTGCCAAACTATGATGTGTTTGATGAGTACCGTTATTTCGAACCTGCTTACAATTGGAATGTAATTGAATTTAAAGGAAAGAAACTGGCAGTCACTATCTGTGAAGACATCTGGAACCTTGGCGATAATCCGTTGTACCGCAACTGCCCGATGGATGAACTGATGAAACAGCAGCCGGATATAATGCTGAACATCTCTGCTTCTCCATTTGATTATACACATGTGGAAGACAGGAAGGCAATCGTAAAACTAAATACAACAAAGTATAAGTTGCCGATGCTCTATTGCAATTGTGTGGGCAGCCAAACGGAGATTGTTTTTGACGGAGCTTCCTTAGTGTTTGATAAAAACGCCAATCTTATCAAACAGTTGCCGTTATTTGAAGAGGCAATGGAAGTTTTTGAATTGAAAGATGATGGAACTTTTGTTCAGCCGGTAAAAACATTTGCTAAAGATTTGCCGGATGCAGAATTTAATCCTGCCAAACTGGATTATAATTTATGTACCGCTGAAATATATAATGCCATTAGAATGGCGATAAAAGATTATTTCAGCAAAATGGGTTTTACCAAAGCTATTCTTGGCAGCAGTGGCGGGATTGACAGTGCCGTAACATTAGTTTTGGCTTGTGAAGCATTGGGTAAAGAAAACGTTAGGGCTGTATTGATGCCTTCACAGTATTCCACTGGCCATTCAGTAACGGATGCAGAGCAGTTGAGTAAAAATTTGGGTAACCCATATGATATTGTTCCTATTAAAAATATTTATGAAAGCTTTCTTACGGAACTTAAACCTATTTACAATGACTTGCCATTTAGCCTGGCAGAAGAAAATATTCAGGCCCGCACAAGAGGAAATCTATTGATGGCTATCGCTAATAAATTTGGATACATTTTATTAAATACTTCTAATAAGAGTGAATTGGCAACAGGGTATGGCACTTTATATGGCGATATGGCCGGTGGTTTAGGTGTGTTAGGTGATTGTTACAAAATGCAGATATATGCTTTGGCAAAATATATCAACAGAGATAATGAGATTATTCCCAACAATATTCTTGTAAAACCGCCTTCAGCAGAATTAAGACCGGGACAAAAAGATTCTGATTCATTACCAGACTATGCTATACTTGACCAAATTTTGTATCAATACATTGAAAGACGGCAAGGGCCAAAAGAAATAAAAGCACAGGGCTTTGATGCTGCATTGGTGGACAGGGTTTTAAAAATGGTCAACGTCAATGAATATAAACGAAACCAGTTTTGTCCCATCATCCGCATTTCTCCCAAAGCCTTTGGCGTAGGCAGAAGGGTTCCC
The DNA here is from genome assembly GCA_046598205.1 of Chitinophagaceae bacterium. GTDB lineage: Bacteria > Bacteroidota > Bacteroidia > Chitinophagales > Chitinophagaceae > JJ008. The sequence goes on along the minus strand of JBKJIX010000084.1, from coordinate 6,995 downwards.
ATTGTGGGGAAATACCTTTCTTAAATGGTGTACTATATCAAATTAGTGCTTGTAATGAAATATAACATTCGTTGGAGTGGTAAGAGGCGGTATTATAACATCCTGAGAAATTACCAGGCTGGTCTCACTTAAAGTAACAATACTGAAACTATTACTGCCGCCCGGAAAAAGGGGTGCATTAAGATTTAATACAGTTTCGCCGCTTCGAAAGTTCCAGGTAAAAGAGGTTGGTGTATTGTCCGGAGGCGGTGTGCATTGAACCGGGTTAAGCACAGTGCCATTTGTACTGGAAGTAAAAGATATTATATTGTCTTTATAACAAATCGGAACTTGCGCAGAGACATCTGCTGTACCCTGAAAAGCTTTATCAAAACTCCAGGCACCTTGGGTAATGAGTTGTGTTTTTGTCTTTATAACGGGTAAATTATCATCTTGCTGGCAGGAAGAAAGAAGGAAAATAGATACAATACATACGGTGCTGAATAAAGAGAACTGTTTTTTCATATCTAAAATGGATTAAGCTGCAAAATAGTCATTCTTTTTCAAAGAATAAAACGGTAAAATGCCTTTAAATAGTGTGTTATTTTCTGCCATTTATAATAACGGCAAATTATTTGCATACTGCAAGTTCGTATTTTGTGACTCTTAAATATTCCCCATGCTTAAAACCGCAGAAGATATCCGGCAGTTGAATGAACGAATCAGCCATGCCGGGCAGTTTACCGATAAATTGAGAGAAGAAATTGGTCATGTAATAATTGGACAAAGCCACATGCTGGACAGGCTGCTGATAGGTTTGCTGAGTAATGGACATGTGCTGCTGGAAGGTGTGCCGGGTCTGGCAAAAACTTTAACCATAAAATCGTTGGCACAGTCTATTCATGCTAAGTTCAGCCGTATTCAATTTACGCCGGATTTGTTGCCTGCCGATGTAATCGGAACATTAATATACAATCAGCAGAAGGGTGAATTTATCGTTCGTAAGGGTCCCATCTTCGGCAATTTTATTTTGGCAGATGAAATAAACAGGGCACCAGCCAAAGTGCAAAGTGCTTTGCTGGAAGCGATGCAGGAAAGACAAGTAACGATTGGCGACAGCACTTATAAATTAGACGAACCGTTTTTAGTGCTGGCCACACAGAATCCGTTGGAGCAAGAAGGAACCTACCCCTTACCCGAAGCACAGGTGGATAGGTTCATCATGAAAGTAGTGGTTGATTATCCAAAGATGAATGAGGAGCAATTGATTCTTCGCCAAAATATACAGGGAGATTTTGCAACAATTAAACAAGTGGTATCTATCCAGGAAGTGGTCAATGCAAAAGAGTTGACCAGGCAGATATATATGGATGAAAAAATAGAGCAATACATTCTCGATATAGTTTTTGCAACCCGCAACCCTGAACAGTACAAATTAGATAAATTAAAGCCTCTTATTTCTTATGGTGCTTCCCCAAGAGGAAGTATCAATTTAGGATTGGCATCCAAAGCACAGGCTTTTTTAAATAAACGGGGTTTTGTAATTCCGGAAGATGTAAGAAGTATTTGCAAAGATGTGTTACGACATCGCATCGGGCTTACCTATGAAGCAGAAGCAGAGAATGTAAAAGTGGAGGATGTGATTGAAGATGTTTTACGGCAAATTAATGTGCCATAGGGAAGTTGACAGTTGTCCGTTGGTAGTTCTTATAAAGTAATAATCTTTAGAAATAAATGAAATTTTAATTATGGCGAGGTATAAAAAATTAGATGCATGGCAGCAATCCATGCAGATGGTTAAAGAAATTTATTTGATGGCGAAATCTTTCCCGAAAGAAGAATTGTATGCACTCACTTCTCAAACTAAAAGGGCGGCAGTTTCTGTGCCATGCAATATTGCCGAAGGTATAGGGAGGAATTACAAAAAAGACACTATTCAGTTCCTCCATATTTCAAGAGGCTCACTTTATGAAGTAGAAACGCTTCTTAATATTGCTGTAATGGTTGAAATTATTACTGAGGATGCTTTTAATAAAGTTGCCCCATTAATTGAGAAATGTATGCAGTTACTTAATGGGCTTATTCGTTATTATGAAAAATCGAGTTTAAAATGATTCTTAAGACGGCAGCCGATCATCGACCAACTAACAACTGTCAACCTGAAAAATGTTAACCACTACAGAAATAATACGAAAAGTACGGGAGCTTGAAATTAAAAGCAAGAAATTAACCAGTGATTTATTTACCGGCGAGTATCACAGTGCTTTTAAAGGAAAAGGTATGTCGTTTAAAGAAGTGAGGGAGTATGCAGCGGGGGATGATATTCGCTTTATTGACTGGAATGTATCAGCAAGGTTCGGGCATCCGTTTAGTAAAGTGTTTGAAGAAGAAAGAGAATTGACTGTGATGCTACTGGTTGATATAAGTTCCAGTTCTTTGTTTGGAACTATGCATGCAAGAAAAAAAGATATTATTACAGAGATAGCAGCTGTGATTGCTTTCTCTGCAGTTAATAATGCCGATAAAATAGGAGTAATATTTTACAGCAACGTAGTGGAAGCATTTATCCCTCCAAAGAAAGGAAAACAGCATGCTTTATATATTGTAAGAGAATTGTTGAGTAAAGAGCCAAAAGGAGCAGGTACGGCCGTGAGCAATGCACTGCGTCATTTTAATAATTCCACCAAACAAAAAAGCATTGCCTTCGTCCTTAGCGATTTTATTGATGCTAATTACGAAGAAGCATTGCGCATTGCCGGAAAAAAGCATGATGTAATCGGGATTAAAATTTATGATAAAATGGATCAGCAATTGCCGGATGCCGGATTACTGCAGATACAGGATTCGGAAAGCGGCAATACAAAATGGGTGGATAGCAGCAACAGTTTTGTCCGGTACAGTTATGAACAGGAATTTTTCCGGGTAACAGAATACAGCACCCAGACATTTAAAAAAGCCGGTTGCGATTTGCTGCATTTAAAAACCGGTGATGATTATGTAAAAGTGCTTCAAAAGTTCTTCCTCAGCAGGAACAGGTAATACTACTTCGCTTCAAACCCAGGCGACATTTGTATTTCTGCAATTGTTTAGAAAATATTATCAAATGAACAGCAAAGTAATCCAAGCTACGTAGTACACAGTAAAAATGATTTTCATAAAACAAATACTTTTCTTTATCTCTTTCGTTTTTGTGCAGGTAGCAATTGCACAAGAAGGATTAACCATCAGGGCATCTGTTGACAGGAACAAAATTCTTATTGGGGAACCAATACAATTAACGATTGAGTCGTACCTGTCACCAGGGTCAGGAAAGAAATTTCCTGTAATAGATACAATTGAGCATTTCGAGTTTATTGGTGAGCCAATTATTGACACAGCAGCTAAAAATGGAGGCAGGAGTTTTAAGGGGATTTATAAGATTACGAGTTTTGATTCAGGTCATTGGGTTATTCCGTCTTTTTCTCTTTCACAAGGTGTAAAAACGGATACCATTTCTATTGATGTGATTTTTTCTGAGTTTGATCCTAACCAGGAATATCATGATATAAAAGACATTCTGGAAGTTAAGCCTTCAAAAAATAAAATAGAGTGGTGGTGGTATGCTATCAGCGGGGCTCTGTTGCTGGGATTAGTATTGCTGTATTTGCAACGAAAGAAAAAACCACAACTTGTTTCTGCCCCGAAAGTTGTGATTAACCCTTATGAAGAAGCATTAAAACAATTAGAACAATTAGAAAGAAATAAGCCAGAAGCTAAACAATACCATTCGAAGCTAACAGATATTTTCCGCTTGTATATTTTCAGGAAAAAAGGAATATTGTCTTTACAAAAAACGACAAATGATCTGGTCCTGCAACTGAAAAATTTGAATTTGGATAAACAGCAGTTCGACAAACTATCGCAATCATTGAGGTTGAGCGATTTTGTAAAGTTTGCAAAGTATCTGCCATCGAATGATGACAACAGTAACTGTTTTGAGGAAATTAAAAATGCAATAGTAACAATCGAAAAATCGGAGGCTAAAATCCCCCTTTAGGGGATAGGGGTATGCTATACAACTATATTAAAAATATGCACTTTGCTTACCCGTTTGCATTCGGGTTGTTTGCGTTACTACCGGTATTGATTTTGTGGTATGCAAAAAAATATAGTCGGAGCCAGCCAACCATAAAGGTATCAACTGCCCATGCTTTTACTGTGTCATCATGGAAAAATCGGTTTCGTCATCTGCCATTTTTATTACGTTTGCTGGCCTTAAGTTGTTTGATAGTTGCACTGGCCCGCCCACAAAAGAGAAATAATGAACAACGAATGGAAGGCGAGGGAATTGATATGATGCTCTGTATGGATGTAAGCGGTAGTATGGGATCTACTGATATTCGACCTTCCCGTATGGATGTAGCCAAAGAAGTAGCAGAAGAGTTTGTTCGCAGCCGCCCGGTTGACAGAATGGGCCTGGTAATTTTTTCAGGCGAAAGTTTTACCCAATGCCCATTAACCAATGACAGAAACACATTGATTACACAAATCCAACGATTGGAAAGCAGGGCTTTGCTGAAAGATGGAACGGTGATTGGGGAAGGCCTGGCAACTGCCGTAGATAGATTATCTAAAAGCCCCTCCAAAAGTAAAGTCATCATCCTGATAACAGATGGTAAAGAAGATGCACCCGATACAAGGCTTATCGACCCGTTGACGGCATTGGAGATAGCCAAATCAAAAGGAATAAAAGTTTATACTATTGGGATGGGAGCAATGCCTACTACAATTGTTGAAGTGACAGGAAATAAGAATAAGCCGAAAAACCCGAATATTGATTTTATTGATGAAGCATTGTTGCGAAAGATTGCTATTGAAACAGGCGGCGAGTATTTCCGGGCAAGAGATAAGCAAGGATTAAAAGATACATACAGCCAGATTGATAAGTTAGAAAAATCAAAAATTGATATTACTTTTTTCAACCGGTCGGAGGAAAGGTTCCTTCCATTTGTATTGGCGGCACTGGCTTTGCTCTTCCTTGAAATGATATTGAAGTTTACTTTTTTCAGAAAGTTTCCATAATATAATACCGCTTTATTCGTGTAATTGGTGAAATTCGTGGCTTATGAAAGCAACAGTTTACAAATCAACCGGCAGCTGGTACACCGTAAAGGATGAAACCGGAAAATTCTGGGATGCCCGGATGAAGGGAGTAATGAAATTGGATGGCATCACTTCTACCAACCCGGTAGCTGTTGGTGATACAGTAGAAATAGAATCACAGGCCGACACGGATAATTCAGCCATCATTGATGAAATTCATCAACGGAATAATTATATCAACCGGCAATCGCCCCGGCACAAATACCAGCATCATATTGTTGCAGCCAATCTCGACCAGTCAATGCTGGTAGCTACATTAAAAGAACCAAGAACATCGCAGGGGTTTATTGACCGTTTTCTGGTGGCCTCAGAAATGTATCATGTATCTCCTTTTATTGTTTTTAATAAATCTGATTTATACAAAGCAAAAGAAATGGCGAAGTATGAACAATGGAAGGACATGTATGAAGCAGTGGGGTATAAAGTTTTTTTGGTAAGCGTAGAAAAGAAAGAAGGAGTAGAGGAGGTACTGGAATTATTAAAAGATAAAACCACTCTTATCAGCGGCCACAGTGGTGTAGGCAAATCATCTTTTTTAAATGTGGTGTTCCCCGATATCAATTTAAAAACACAGGATATAAGTGGCTGGAGTGGCAAAGGCCAGCACACAACTACGTTTGCTGAAATGTATGACCTTCCACTTGGCGGCCGCATAATTGACACACCTGGTATGAGGGAATTTGGGCTGGTAGATATTGAAAAACAGGAAGTATCTCATTATTTTCCCGAGATGCGGGACAGATTAAATAATTGTCAATTTAATAATTGCCTGCATTTTAATGAGCCGGGTTGTGCTATTAAAGATGCCGTTAACAATGGCGAAATTCATGAAGACAGGTATGTGAGTTATTGCGGTATAATGGAAAGTATAGAACAGAGGAGTTATTGATAACCCTGTCCCTAAAGGGAACTTAGGTCATTATGCCTTTCGAGTAGAAAATAACACAATAGGAAAATGATAAGCAGATAAAAGTCTTTCGGATAAGCAAGGGCTGTGTGATGGTGGCCTACCCTTTAGGGAGGTCGGGAGGGTTCTCTTTACGCAATATTCCTCCGCCCTTCATTAAACATTTTTGCTTCAATAACAGTTGCCAGTTCCACTACTGCTTTATTGTCTTTACTTAATGCATCCTTGGTTTTCGTAGGAAAGATAGAGATGCCATTGTAGATGCTGTAGTGAAGGGTAATGTTGTGACCTTTGAAGCGGAACTCCCAATCAATAGTGTCGAAGTCGTCTTCTTTGTTAGAGAAGTTTACATCCAAATCCTGGCTGAGGATGTTGGCGATATGGTAGAATTCTTTTAATCCACCGTCATCGGTAATAACGGCTTCGGTACAGCCGAGTGTGGTTCGTAGGGTGAGGCTCATAGTTAAGACGTTTAGGTTTGTTCATTAGACTGGATATATTGGATATTAGCTGCACAAACAGCATATTAACTTTTGAACTTTTTTGCCTTCTTGGCATCTTTCACCGCTTTCGGGTCACCACTCATGAGTTTTTCGGCACCTACATTTTTACCATTGCTTGGGCAACCGGTTTTGCGTTTAAACATATTGCTCAGCATTCCGCAGGAAGACAGCAACATAGTGAGACTCAACGCTAAAGTAAAAATTCGAAGGTTTTTCATTGTTTGACAACTTACTTGAATAACGAATTTACTAATAAATAATTGTTTGTTCTATAGTAAAGCTACGAGCTGTTAGCTACGAGTTTCGAGTTAGAACCTGATATTCACAGGGTTGCCGTCTCGTAGCTCGTTACTCAAAACTCGTTACTTCTCTCTAAACCAATCTGCATACCCCACATAATTATTAGCTATCCGGTTTATCTGCCCGTTTACTAATTCCTGCGAAATATCTTTTACTTTTTTGGC
>JBKJIX010000059.1:0-22630 GCA_046598205.1 Chitinophagaceae bacterium | reverse complement strand
AAGCCCACAAAGTTTTTCACGAAGAGCACAACGTATTGAAAGTAAAGGAATTTTTCTTTGTGAACCCGATAGCTATCGGGTTTGTGTTTTCTTAGTGTTCGTTGTGCTACGTTTACTGTTGAGACAGCCTCTTTTCTCTTATAACACTCTGGCGCATCGTTAAAGCAGCTGGTAAAACCCCCAACCCTTAAATTATTATTATAGCTATTTTTACCAATCGTTCTTCTGACCATCGACCTGTGTCTGGTGGAATCTATTTAGGAATTATGCGATTTACTGAAAAGGACACACAAGGCTGCACCCTTTCTATTATTATTCCGCTTGAAACCAGCATTGGGGACGATGAATTAATATAACTATATTGTCTTAACGCCTACCTTTACGCCTTCCATGAGTGACCCCATAAAACATGAATGCGGACTGACATTCATCCGGCTAAGGAAACCCCTCTCTTATTACCAGCAACAGTATGGTACGGTGTTGTGGGGCCTTAACAAGCTGTACCTGCTGATGGAAAAGCAGCACAACCGTGGACAGGACGGAGCCGGAATAGCAGTCGTAAAATTAAACGTAGAACCCGGCTATCCTTTTTTAAACCGGATGCGCAGCAATGCGCCACAAGCCATCTCCGATATCTTTCAGCAAATTGGTAATGAATTAGCAGACCTGGAAAAATATCACCCGGATATTAAAAACCATCCGGGGTTAATGAAAGGACACCTGAAATTTTTAGGAGAATTGTTGCTTGGCCATCTCCGCTATGGCACACAAGGCAAAAACAAACTAGAATATTGTCATCCCTTTATTAATAGAGATACCATACCTGCCCGCAACCTGGCACTGGCTGGTAATTTCAATATTGTTAATTCAGATGAATTATTTGAGCTGATTGGTAAAGAGCCCCATCATACTGTTCGCTTCAGCGACCTTGCTGCTATGATAGAGCTGATGCATACTTTTCTATGCAAAGAAGATGAAGTATCACCCGAACACATGGATATTAAAAAGGTACTGAAAAAGGCATTGCCACTGATGGACGGAGGTTTTCATGTGGGTGGTGTTACCGGCAATGGTATCGGGTTTGTATTCCGTGATGCACATGGCATCCGGCCTTCTTATTATTACATAAATGATGAAGTGGTGGTAGCGGCATCAGAAAGAGCTGCCATCAGAACAACCTTCAACGTAGGCGAAAATGAAGTAAAAGAGCTAATGCCGGGTCAGGCATTAATAGTTAGTGAAAAAGGTGAAATTGAAATAGCGCAGATACTCGAACCCAAAGAAAGAAAGGCTTGCAGCTTCGAACGTATTTATTTTTCAAGAGGCAGCGATGAAAAAATTTATAAAGAAAGAAAAGCATTGGGCTATAACTTGAGTGAGCCTGTGCTTAATGCGATCAATCATGATTTGAAGAATACTATTTTCTCCTTTATTCCGAATACTGCAGAAACAGCTTTCCTCGGCATGGTGAAGGGCATGGAAGCTTATCTGAATAAAGTAAAAGTAGAACGAATACTTAGCTGGGATAAAGATTATGATGCAGAGAAGCTAAGCGAAATGGTGAACCGCCGCATACGTATAGAAAAAATTGCCATAAAGGATGTAAAGATGCGGACCTTTATTACAGAAGATACAGGCCGCAATGAAATGGTGCAACACGTCTATGATATTACATACGGTACTGTTCGCCCCGGAGAAGATACATTGGTAGTAATTGATGATTCGATAGTGAGGGGAACAACGCTGAAGGAAAGCATTATCCGGATGCTGGGACGATTGAAGCCGAAAAGAATTGTAGTCGTTTCTTCATCACCACAAATACGTTATCCCGACTGCTATGGTATTGATATGAGTAAGATGGGTGACTTTATTGCCTTTAATGCAGCAGTAGAGTTGATGAAAGAAAGAGGAAAGGAAAACTGTCTGAAAGAACTGCTGGAAAAATGCAAAGATCTGCACCGAAACAATCAATTGCATACAGAAAACGTAGTAAAAAAATTGTACAAACAATTTACTACCGAAGAAATTTCTGCAAAAATTGCACAACTGATAACACCTGCCGGTCTTGATATACCAGTGGATGTTATTTTTCAGCGTATAGAAGATTTGCATAAGGCCTGCCCTAATAATCTTGGCGACTGGTACTTTACTGGCAACTATCCCACTCCCGGCGGAAACAAAGTGGTAAACAAAGCTTTCATGAATTATATGGAAGGGAAAAATGTGAGGGGGTATTAAAAACCCCAATCCGCCGCCGCGGAGCTTTATACTCTGCTATTACCAGAGTCATTTATTAATTTTGTTTTTGATAGTGCCTATATGAAATATTAAACGTTCCCTGTATTCTTTGCGTCTCCGCTCCTTTGCGGTCTTTGCGAGAAATGTATTGGGTTGAGCAAAAAAAAAATATTATGAAACAACTTATTCTTGTTCGCCATGCCAAAAGTGACTGGGGCAATCCCGGCCTGGATGATTTTGACAGACCATTAAATGAAAGAGGAAAAAAAGACGCACCTGTAATGGCGCAACGTTTAGTTGATAAGAAGGTGACAATTGATGCGTTTATAGCAAGCCCGGCAAAGAGAGCAGCAAAGACGGCGAAATTTTTTGCGGAAGCATTTAAAATAAAAAAGGATGATATTGTGTTTAAAGAAAAACTGTATCTCGCTGAACCGGCAACTTTTTTTGCTGTTATTGCCAATGCAGACGATAAGCTTAACAGCATCGCTATTTTTTCCCATAACTATGGCATTACTGACTTTGCCAATATGCTCACTGATGTACGGATAGATAATATTCCTACCTGTGGTGTGTTTGCCCTGAAAGCAGATTGTTCCTCATGGGCTGATTTTAAAGAAGCTAAAAAAGAATTCTGGTTTTTTGATTATCCTAAAGCAGGTGGGCAGGATTGATGAAGAAATTGTTCAATAGTTTCTTTAAGAACTTTGCCAGTAGCCATTACAGGAATTTGATAATTGTATTCAGCGGCATGAGCCAATGCCTTTTGCAATGAAAAATCTTTTTGCGAGATACTAACTGCAATTCCCTTTTTCATTAAATAGATACCGAGATACTCCTGTTCTGTTTGTCCGGGTGTGGGAATAAGGATACTTTTCTTTTGTAAAGCCACTAGATCCATCACAGTGCTATATCCACTTCGGCTGATAATATATTCTGCTTCCTGCATTTCAATATTTAATTCAGCCGCAGGTAAGTGATTGTAAAATTTTATCATGTTGGTAGAAGGAATCATCGAAGCAAAGCCGGGTAATCCCCGTACAATTGTTGCCGTGCCATTATAATGACTGATGTCTTTAATAATTTTCTCTTCAAACATACTTCGTTGTGGCTCAGGGCCGGAGAGAATAATCAATAAATGATTTTTTTTTTGCGCTAAATCCTTTTTCTCAAACCGGGATAGTAAATCAATATAACGAACCGGAACAGCAGGCTTGATAGCCGGATGTGATAATTCACCCGCAAGATTGTTCTCTCCTTCTATATCAGGCACCCAGCATTCTCCGAAACGGCTGATATACTTATAATTTCTTTTCTGTAAAATTTTCTCAGTCCATTTTCCTGCGGAACTTTTTATTGTTAGTTGGTGAGTAATAAAAATGCAGGGAACCTCAGAATGGTATAAACCATATCGGTTGTCGCTGATAACTGCATCAAAATGGTGCCGGGCTATCATTTTTTTCAGCCAAAGATGTTCATATAAAATGGCCCGCCTCATTTTGGGCCCTTGTTGTATCATTTTCCAGATCAAGCCTCTGGCTGTTTTGGCATAGCGAATTTTATAACCGGGTAATTGCAAAAAAGACAGTTCAGGAAATTCAGCTTTAAGTAGTAGTTGCTGTGCCCCTTCACCAGCCAGCCAAACGTCACAGCCTTGCGCCAGCAGCTCCCGGATAATAGGGATACAGCGGGTGGCATGGCCCAGCCCCCAATCCAGCGGGGCTACCAGGATGCGGGATTTTCCCTGTAGTTTCTCCTTCAAAAGCTGACTCATGTTAATTTTTTGACCGTTTTGGATAAACGGGATACTAATTTTCTTGTAAAATAGTTTTAATTTAGAACTTTCTCCGAAAGGAGTCCAATGGACAAATTATGAAGACAATAAACAAAATAGTAGCGGCCTTGTTAATAGTTATGTTATTGGCTTCGTGCAACAAAAACTATTATTCTGGCAGCGGCAAAGGCGGCAAAGGATGTGGCTGCCCCAGTCATAAAGGAATGAGCGGCTACTAAAATTTGTATACACTATGATCAGTTCCAACCGAAACCTGTTGGTTGTTTTCAGTAACCGGCTACCGGATGAAAAAACTATTGAGAAGGAAGTAGAATCTTTGAACCAAATTTTACTAAACACTGAATCCTACGAACAATTTTGTACTGCACATGAACTGGTTGACCGCAACCGCATTACATCCAATAAAAAAAAGATTCTAAAAGAATCAAGACATTTTCAGATGAAACCGTTTCGGTTTTTGATAAATAAGAACTGACAGAGGGGCTTATTTTAACTTTTCATATCTATTTACAAAGTCATGTGGGTGAGCGACAGGAATTTTCGAATCAAAATAATCATTTAAGTCTTTGGTGATAATCAATTTTGCCTTTACCGAAGCAGCACACAGGTATTGCAATGCATCTTCAAGGTCGGTAAAGTATGTGCCAAAAGAGGTTTTTATGAATGATGGTTGCAACCCGGTAATTTCAAAGCCGGTGAATATAAACTCCATCTGCTCTTTATGCCATTGTTTGTTCTTTGTAAACTTGCCCAATATATAATTCACAATTATAAAAGTGATAGGCGAAATAACAGGTTTGCCAAAATGCTTGCGGATTATACTTATACACCTGACTGCATCTTTATGATACTGTGAAGACTTATCTAAGTAGTCAAGGATTACATTGGGATCAAGAAATATTTTTTTCATCGGCTAATGCCTTTGAAAATCGCATTTAGAACATCTTTTTTACCAGTTGAATACGATCCAGCGGTTCGCTTAATCCATTCGTCCTCTTCTTCTTTTGATGCGGTAGCCTGTCTTTTAACAGAAGCCAGTAAGTCGTCAATAAACCTGGAGATGCTTTTATTCTGTCGCCGTGCATGACGTTGAATAAACTTCTTATGTTCTGAGGAAATAAGTATGGTGAGTTTTTCCTGCATGAAATTGTTTCGTATAAAATTAAAAATTTATACGAAACGACCATAATTTTTTATTCCAGTTTCTTCAATGCCTCTCTCAGTTTTCCAATCATTTCTCCAATCTCTTCTTTTTTACAAGTGCCAACACTAAGCCTGTACCAGGCAGAACTCCTGTCGGTGCCAAAAGCATAGAACGGAACAACAGCAAGACCGGCTGCATCAAGTACATAAGCAGTTACTTCACTTTGATCGGCCAGCACTTTTCCTTCCGAAGTTTTTTTACCGGTCAGGTCAATTTTTATGGTAAGATAAATGGCCGCTTCGGGGGCAATGGCATCAACCGGTAAGCCTTCGCTTTTTAATTGCATAAAGCCCTCATAGATGCTATGTAATCTTTCTTCAATGGCGGCTTTGAATCCAGTTAAATATTTTTTAATACCGTCCCTATTGCTGAGATAATAAGCCACTGCTTTTTGCTCGGCCATAGGTGCCCATGCACCGATGTGGGTGAGTATAGCTTTCATTTTATTGATAACAATGGCAGGTCCCATACTCCAACCAACCCTTACACCGGTAGCAGCAAACACTTTACTGATGGCATCAATAAAAATAGTGTACTCTCTCATTGCCGGACGAAGTGAAACGGGATTGTAATGTTTGATATCACCATACGTAAGGTGCCAGTACATCTGGTCGTACATTACGTATAATTTTTTTTCACCTTCACCACGTCTTGCATTTTCTTCAATTACCAAATCACAGATAGCTTCCAGTTCTTCTTTTTTAAAAGTAGTACCGGTGGGATTTTGCGGCGAACACAAAGAAATTAATGTTGCTTCTTTTATATGCGGACGAAGGTCATTTGCCGTAGGCATAAAATTGCTGGCAGCCTTTGCTTCTACCACAATATGTTCGCCACCGATAAAATGAGTGTAATGATTATTATTCCAGCTTGGAACTGCATAAATAATTTTATCGCCTTTATCACACACCGCCCTGAAAACTGCATAGATCAATGGACGGCCACCGGAAGCCACTAATATTTCAGTAGCGCCATAATCCAATCCTTCTTCATCTTTTATGAAAGAATGAATGGCTTCTCTCAAATCTAAATTGCCTTCAGCTGCCGGATAGTTGGTGAAGTGTTTTCTGTATGCATCTACTATTGCATCTTCCAATTCTTTAGGAATGGGAAAAATAGAAGGATCAAAATCACCTACCGTAAAATTGTAGATACGTTCCCCCTGCCGGATCTTTTCCCTTATCTCGCCACCGAGTTTTACTATTTCAGACCCGATTAATGTTTCGGACAAATGTGACAGCTTCATACCCTAACCCTTTGCGACAAAAATAACGGAAATGAGGGAGATGAATGACTTTGGCTGATTGGCGATACCTGTATTAGCAGAAACAAAAAAACCGCCACAAGGACGGCTTTTCTTTTAAATATCCTCACTAATGTCTCCCCTTTGCTTTGCCATTATTGTGGCCATTTCTTTTATATTTAACTTCTTTGCTATTTTTAATTATTACCTGGCTGCGGTTTGCTTTATACCCCGCATATTTTATCTTATGCGACTTATAATACTTATAGGCATTAGGCTGGTTGATCACTACTTTGTACCCATTATAAAGATTATACCCGCTGTAGGCATGTGGCAAACCATTAGAGTATACCCATTTGCCGGCGGGGTTTAAGTGAACAAATTTCTTATTGGGCACATAATAATAAGTTTCAATATCAGGTAAATAGTAATAGTCTACATGATCATATCCAACGGGTCCCCAGTCGGGCTGAGATCCGATATTTACATTAACCCGAACTTGTGCACTTGTATTGTTAAAAGCAGTGGCAGAAAAAATGATGAATGCTAACAGAAAGTTCTTTTTCATAAAATTATATTTAGATACTGTTTATAATGCCAAAGACGGTGCCAAAGGAGAAGAAATGGTCTTAAAAGAATTTTGAACCCTCAGTATCAACAGATAGCATATGAAAATAGTTGTAATGTCAAAAGTATAGAGAAGTGGGAACTTTAAAAATGTTCAATAACCACCTTACTATTATCATACAGATCATACTTTACAAATACCATAGATCCAGGCTGATATTTAGGTAAGGAGGCTTCGGCAATTACGCCTTTGGCTTTGCCGGGAAAGGAAGGATAGTTGTCTGGCAGCACTTCCAGCTCTACTTCCACATACGGATTGTTGCCGGTTACATTTACACCAAGTAATATTACTTTCTTGATAATGGCCCTGGCGGGTTTGCCAGATATAAGAATTACCTCATTGTCTTTTTGCATTTGTTCCAGTTCGGCTTTCATCGCTTGCGGATTGGGATGATTAGGAATGGCAGAGGTGAATTGTTTGGCAGTAGTGAAATCAATTACCACATTCATTTCATTCTTCGGGTCAATCTTTACCGGTAGTTCCATACCCGGACTGTATGCACCGGGATTTATTCTTGACATCAACACACGGCACTGCGTGGTATATTTCTGTCCGAGAGAATTTTTTACTTCCAGCATAAGTTTTACCTGCGGGTTATTATTAATAGTAACACCGGTGTCTTTTACTTCCAGTATTCTTGCTGTGCCAGGCATTCCTGTTTTTTGTAAACGATTGGCATTAATGATTGGTTTGAAAAAGAGACGATAGAATAAATAGAACATACCACCGAAAAGAACGAGCATGCCGATTCCCATATAAATACCCATGGGCCTGCGGTAGCAATTACTGCAATAACTCCTGCCAGCAAACCAATGACACCACCGATAAGGGCAATCCAGATACCTGCATTCATTTTCATCATAGAAGTTATCTACCGCAGAGGCGGGGAGAACGAAGATTGTTGTTTTTGCTAAGCAAAATTTTCTCTGCGTCCTGGCATCTCTGCGGTTATTTTTTGTGATTACTCAATCGGTTTGTAATCTTTAAACAAATTCAGTTTCGTTCCTTCTACCTGCTGGCGGTAAGCAGACCATTTACTGCTATAAAAATTATTGATGCGCAGCAAAGCCTGGCCAATCATCATCTCTGCATTCTGTACCATCTTTTCTTCCTGTGCGCCGGGAACTACGTTTTTAGAACCAATATACTGTGCAGCTATTTGATATATTCTTAATACGGTTAGACCAGCATCCCGGTTGATGCCCTGCTTGTCAGAAATTTTTCCGCTGATAAATTCACGGATGGCTTTGAGACTGTCTTGCATGACTTTGGTTGTTTTGCGTAGCGAGTCAGCATCTTTTCCTTCCAACTCTTTTAGCTGGGCTGTTATCTTGATGCATATATCTTCGCTTTCTGTAAGGCGATCCATTCCTTCTGTCAGTTTGTTACCACTTTTTTGTAGTCTTTCATACATTCTTCGCTGTGCCAGTTTTACTTCGTTACGGTTCCCGAGCCGTGGGTCATCATATACTTTAACGTAAGTAGAATCTGATTCTTTGTTTAATGTAAGAACAACTTTATAAGTGCCGGGCAACACTATGAAACTGGCTGGCTCTGGTGAACCCGGTTTTGGCTTGGGTGAACCGGGCTGACGAAAACCTTTTTCATCCATGCCCCAGTACTGCCGGTTGAAGCCAGTATCTGTTTTCCATTTCAGGTTGCGGATGTTTTCATTTTTATCATTGTAAATTTTAACCCACAGGCTATCTGTTTTTATTTTTTTGGCAGATGTATCAGCGATGTTGCCAACAAACCATGATATAGCAGCACCACGGCTTCTGTTGGGTGCATCCCAAAGACCCATGGTACTCCACTCATAACCGGGTGCAGCACGGTATTGTGCCTGGTACGCATCGGGTGCAGCAAAAACAGTCAGTTTTTTTGCAACAGTACCATTAGCCGCTGCTACTTTTCTTAACGGACGAATATCATCTAATATCCAAAGTGCTCTTCCAAATGTTGCGATGGCTAAATCAGCTTCTCTTTCCTGTATCACCAGGTCATACGTGGAAACAGACGGATAACCATTTTTCCATTGCTGAAAAGTTGTACCGTTATCAAAACTTATCCAAAGACCTTGCTCTGTTCCTGCAAAAATTAAATTGGGTTCTGCCGGGTCTTGCACCACACACAATGCATAGCCGGTTACCTTTTTCTCATCAATTAATCTTGTCCATGTTTTACCAAAATCGGTAGTGCGAAAAATATATGGTTTGAAATCACCACGGCGATAATCATTCGCTACTACTAATGCTTCCCCTGCATTATATCTCGATGCTTTTATTTGTGGTATCCAGCAGCCAATAGGTAAGCCCGGAATTTTTCCCCGGAAATTGGTCCATGTTTTTCCATCGTCTGTTGTCAGTTGCACATTTCCGTCGTCAGTGCCTGCCCAAATCACTCCTTTTTGTTTTGCAGATGGTTCTATAACAAGAATAGTACAATGATTTTCTGCACCGGTAATATCGAGTGTTAATCCACCGGTATTGCTTTGATTAATTTTTGCAGTATCATTGGTAGTTAAATCCGGAGAGATAGTTTCCCAGCTTGCTCCTTTGTTATTGCTTTTATGTACATGCTGGCTGCCATAATAAATAGTTTTCTTATCAAAGGGATCTTGTGCAATTGCAGAGTTCCAGTTAAAACGATATTCATTTTTTTCGTCTGTACCCGGATAAGGTGGACGGATATTCCATCGTTCACCGGTTTTAAAATTTATTCTTCCTACTGAACCGCCCTGACTCATACTATACACCCAATCACTTTCTTCTGCATCGGGCATTGCATCAAAGCCATCACCACCACCAATATTACTCCAGTAATAATTGCGAATGCCACCATTTGTCCAGGTGTAAGCAGGGCCAAGCCAACTTCCATTATCCTGCATGCCACCCATTACGTTATACGGCAATTCATTGTCAACATTAATATGATAAAACTGACCAGCCGGTAATTTTTCATCAAACACCCATGTTTTGCCACGGTCTCTTGAAATGCCAATGCCACCATCGTTTCCTTCAATAATTAAATTGGCATCTTCGGGATGTATCCACCAGGCATGATGGTCAGGATGAATACCGAAATAAGGGAGCATGGTGTTGAATGTTTTTCCACCATCTTCACTAAAAGTGATAGTGGAGTGAATATCATAAATGCGATTTTCATTTTTTGGATCCACATAAATTTCCTGGTAGTAAAACGGACGATCCGTTACTTGTGCGGGGTCATTGTTTACCATCGTCCATTTAAAACCCCCATCATCACTCCGGTACAATGCATTCTTAGTAGCTTCTATTTTTGCATACACCCTGGCAGGCATACTCCGGGCAAAGGCGATTCCGATGCGGCCAATACTTCCTTCGGGCAATCCATCTTCTTTGGTTAGTTTCTTCCAATTTTTACCCCCATCAATAGTAATGTACATACCGCTGCCGGGCCCACCACTTTTCATAATCCATGGCAAACGGTAATGCTGCCACATAGAAGCAATCAGTTTATTAGGATTGGAGGGGTCCATTACAAGTTCAGCACAACCCGTTGTATCATTGGTAAAAAGTATGCGGTTCCATGTTTCCCCACCATCAGTTGTTTTGTAAACACCACGTTCAGGATGTTGTGCATAAGGATTTCCTATAGCAGCAACATACACAGTATTGGGATTATCAGGATCAACAATTACACGATGAATATTTCTTGTTTTCTCCAATCCCATTTTTTTCCATGTTTTACCGGCATCCAAACTTTTATAAATGCCCTCGCCGATATTTAATGAATTTCTTGGATTGCCTTCACCTGTACCTGCCCATACTACAGAGGGATTTGATTGCTGAATAGCTAATGCACCAATATTCTGAATAGGCTGGTCATCAAAGATTGGTTTCCAGTCGGCTCCGGCATTTTCTGTTTTCCAAATGCCGCCGGAAGCGGCACCAACATAAATGATGGCGGGGTTTTTATGCACCGCATCAATGGCAACGATACGACCACTCATACCAGCAGGGCCAATGTTGCGGGGTTTCAAATTCTTAAACTGGTCTAAGGAAACTTTTTGTGCAGCAGTAAAAAGGGATATACAAATCAGGATAGTAAATAAAAAAGAATTTATCATATCAGCAGTTTTTTGATACGCTAAACTTACTGATAAACCACCCGGTGGCAAAAAAGTTTATATGAGTGGCTTAAATGCGTAAGTGTTTGCCTTCAGCAAAGGAGAATACAATTTTTAACCGCTGACTTGCCTACCGGCAGGCAGGGGCGGGGAGACGCAGAGGGTTTGCCTTATGGCAACAGGAGAATAGATTTTAATGGAGAGGCGGGGCTTGATATTTGTAATTGTATTCTCTGCGCCTCTGCGTCTCAGCGGTTAAATGTATTTAAAGAGTCTGCGCTGTTCAACTCAATCATCGTTTTCATAGCGGTCAGCCCATCCTCAAAATCTTTTCCCATCTGCTTATCTAAACTGTAAAAAAGATTAAAGATATTCCAGGGCCGGGGGGTTGCCATATTAAATGTCCAGGTTACGGTAGTAGTTGCCTTATTCGTTTGATTAAGTAAGAAAACTGATTCGGCAGTTCCTTTTTTAGGTTGCGTAAAATTAAGTTGATGTACTACTTTCCTGTTTGGTTCCAATGCTTTGATTTCAATTTTCCCTTCACCAGAAATTTCCGGGCTTCCTTTCCAGGAAGTGGAGGCACCAACTGTTCCATCTGTTCCGCCCATGGTATATACTGCGGTTGAATCCTGCTGGCTCCAGACGGAGAATTTATTAAAATTTTCCAGTTGTATTAGTTGAGTATAAATAGTGGCAGCAGAAGTATTGATGACGATTGACCGTTCAATCTTTTGGCTGGTGGGCAGCATAAAGGACAGAATTGCAGTTGTTACGATAACTGCTAACAGAAAAAATAACAATAATCTTCCGAATTTCATTAGAATGGTTTTTTAGAAAAATACTTTACCGCAAAAATAACGACACAGGGTGTCTGCCCTGCGGGAAAAGGGGAATACATTTTAAGTTGGGAGATGCAGGATTTTTTTTGTGATTGTATTCTCTGCGGCTCCCCGCCTCTGCGGTTATCCTTTAAAAACCTTTCAATGGTTTTTCTTCTTGTTTGTCCGGTTTTAATGTTGCCCGGATGTAGCTGTTCAGGTTAATATATTTTTTCGCAGCATCCTGTATTATTTTGGAAGTAAGCCCACTCACCTGTTTTTGTTTGTTTAAAATATCAGATGGATTATTTCCAAGAAAATAAGCATCATATAAAACACTCATCCAAAACTGATTTTGTTTCAGGTCTGTTTCTAATTTTCTTGTTTGCTGCTCTTTTACTTTGGCAATATCTTCAGGAGTAACACCAGCGTTAATTATTTTTCTCAGCTCATCAACAGCTGCTTTGCTGAGAGTGTCCACATTTTCAGGGGCACAAGGAAATGATATGCTGAAATTAGAATAAGAGTAAGGAATTTTATTTATAGCCCCGAATGAAGAAACGCCATACACACTTCCCTTTTCCTCCCGCAATTGTTCTACTAATTTTATATCCATCACTTCGCCCAGGCTGCGCAGTGCATAGCCATCGTTACTATTGTAAGGAACAGGGGCCGTAAAAATAATACTAACAACACTCTTCGGATCTGCGCCTTTTGTTATTACTTTATCTACTTTACCGGTTGGTGGGCGAATGCCCAAATCCTTAAAGGCTTCTTTTTGTGCAGTACCCGGAAGGCTGCCGATATATTTTTCTAATAATGGTTTGATGGTTTCTTCTTCGAAAGAACCAACAAACAGGAAGGTGAAATCACCGGCATTGGCAAAACGTTCTTTATATATCTGAATGCTGCGGTCGAGATTTATTTTATCGAAGTCTTCTGATTTTGGTAATCCACCGGCACGGGGATGATTTTGTGTCATCATTTTCTGAAACTCCGCACTGAAGTATATCTGTGGGTTTGCTGCAAGATTGGCAAACAATTGTTTTTGCCTTGTTTTAAAAGATTCAAAAGCATCTTTATCTTTCCGCGGTGCAGTAAAGTAAAGGTGAACTAATTGTAATAAAGTTTCTGTTTCTTTTGGGATAGTGCTGCCATTCAAGCCTTCGTTGTATAAAGCAATATTAGGAGAAAGGCTGGTGTTTTTTCCTTTCAGCATATTACCAAGATCAATGGCAGAAAAATTGCCAACACCACTTTGCGTTACAATGCTGGCTGCATTGCTGGCAGAAAAATAATCTGCATCTTTTACTAATGAGTGGCCACCTATACTAAAAGCCCGGAACATTATCTCATCATTTTTAAAATTGGTGGCTTTTAATATCACGGTGGCACCATTTGATAATTTTATGGTTGTAGTTTGAAGTTCATCATCTGTTTTGGAGCTAATAATCTTTCCAGACTTTAATTTACTGGCATCCATTAAAGAAGTAGCCAGTATCCTCTCTTTGTAAGGTTCAATAGCAGCAACATCAACGGAATTTAATACTGCGTTCACTTCTTCAGCAGAGGGAATTTTTACATTGGCTTTGTCAGGAGCATTTAAGGTGACCACCATATTGTCTTTGGTTACCCATTGCTTTGCAAGAATGTTTATGTCCGGTAGTTTTACTGAACTGAGGTATTGTTTTACAAAATCATATTCCCATTCAATGCCAGGTATGGGTTCATTGATTAAGAAATTATTGACGTACTCATCCACATACTTATAGGATTCTTCTTTTTCCCGTTCATTAAAAATCCGGTCGTAGAAACTTTGTAGTTGTTTTTTTTGCAAATCAAATTCCGACGGTGTAAAACCGTGTAACATAACCCGGCGGCTCTCTTCCATCATTGCATACAGGGAACGGGACATACCTGTGTCACTGGTGTTGGCAAAAAGCTGGTAAGCATCTTTTGTTCTGGCAATACTATTGCCATAGAAGGAGCCGGCACCAACAAACGGCGGATTTGATTTCAATGTTAGTTCTCTGAAACGGTTATTCATCATACCGGTGAAAAGGCGACGATTCATATACCGGCAATAATCACCAATAGTTGTTTCAGGCTGTGGCTCTTTTTTAAACAATACTTCTATTGAAGGAAAGGCTGTTTCTTTATCTTTTGCAACCACTGATAATGTTTCGGTATGGTCAGGCACCTTAAATACTTCTCTTTTTCTTGGAGATGGGGGTGCAGGAATATTGCCAAATGTCTGTTTTATTTTTTGTTCAATATCATTCACATCAATATCTCCCACCACAATAACTGCCTGAAGGTCGGGACGATACCAGTCTGTATAAAAACGTTTTAATACTTCGGGAGAAAAATGCTCCAGTATTTCTTTGGTACCAATGGGTAATCGTTGTGCATACTTCGATCCCCGGTATTGTACAGGTAATGTTTGTTTCATCATTCTTTCATCGGCACCACGGCTTAATCTCCATTCTTCAATTACCACACCTCTTTCCTTTTCTATTTCTGCAGGATCGAGCAATGCATTGTGTGCCCAGTCTTCCAGTATCTGTAATCCTTTATCCACCAAACCCGGTTTATCAGTTGGCACAGGAAGTATATAAACCGTTTCATCAAAACTTGTATAGGCATTAAGGTCTGCCCCAAATTCTACACCGATACTTTGCAGGTAACTTACCAGTTCATTTTTGGGGAAACGTTTGGTGCCATTAAAATTCATGTGTTCCATAAAGTGAGCCAGGCCCTGCTGGTCGTCATCTTCCATCACGGAACCGGCATTTACTACCAGTCGGAGCTCTACTCTTTTCTCTGGCAGGCTATTGTGACGGATATAGTAAGTCAGACCGTTTGACAAACGGCCAATCTTTACTTTAGGATCCAACGGCATTACCTGTGTCACATTTATTTGCGTCCATGCACCAGGCATAAAGGCTATTGTCGTCAATAGAACCAACCAGAGCTTTTTAACCACTTTCATACAAATTCTTTTGGGTACGTAAATTTATCTGAATGGTGTTGCTTAGAAAAATAAAAAGCCCCTTTTTCGATGAAAGGAGCTTTTCTCACAATAAGGGCCAAAATTCTATTGCCGGGGTTTTTCTTTATAATTCTTTTCTGCTTCCTTAGCCTTCTCAAAATCAAGCACAACACCGTTGATGCAGTAACGCAGGCCAGTAGGCGGCGGCCCATCGTCGAACACATGGCCAAGGTGGGCTTTGCAACGGCCACACTGCACCTCTGTTCTTTTCATACCATGTGCATTATCAGGAGTATAGATGATGCTGCTCTTGCTGATGGGGTCATAAAAGCTGGGCCAGCCACAGCCACTTTCAAATTTGGTATCGCTTTTAAAAAGTGCATTGCCGCAGGCGGCACAATAGTAAGTGCCGACCTCGTTTGATTTTTCAAACTTACTTGTCCAGGGCCTTTCAGTCCCTTTTTGACGGGCAATATAAAAGATATCGGCAGGAAGAATTTTCTTCCATTCTTCCTCGGTTATTGCCACTTTACTGGTATCAGTGGTAGAGTAAACGGGGTTCTTTTTAGTGGTGTCCATTGTTGATGAATTATTGTTAGAAGGATTGTTCTGCGAAAAACTGCATTGCTGAAGCAAGCCGGTCAATAATAACGCTGTGATTATTTTTACCATCTTCAAATATTAATAAATAACAAATTTACGATAACAAGGTTTGCAGAGTTTGCCGGAATAGCGACAGGGGGCTTTTCTTAACATTTTAGCTTACTTTTTGAATTCTTCTAAAACTTAGGTCAGAGGTGAAAAATATAAGCCCCGTACATTATATTTGTTAGCTAACCAAGAGTAGTAACGGCTTATGTTTAATTTGATATTATTTGGCCCTCCAGGATGTGGAAAAGGTACGCAGTCGGATAAATTAGTGGCGAAGTACGGATTAGTTCATCTTTCTACTGGCAACCTGCTGCGCCAGGAAATCAAAGACAAAACTCCCTTAGGGCTTGAAGCTAAAAGTTTTATAGATAAAGGACAATTAGTGCCTGATGAAGTAGTGATAGGCATGGTAGACTCTTATTTTGACCAACATAAAGAGGCCAAGGGTTTTTTATTTGATGGCTTTCCCCGTACGGTGGCCCAGGCAAAGGCATTGGATAAATTATTGGAGCTGAAAAAAACAGAAATAGGTAAGGTGTTGATGTTAAATGTAGATGAGGAAGAGCTAATCAAACGGTTGGTGCTAAGGGGAAAAACCTCTGGCCGTAGTGACGATGCAGATGAGAATGTGCAACGGAACCGGCAGGCGGTTTATAAAAAAGAAACATTGCCTGTGGCGGAGTATTATACTAAACTAAAGAAAGTAGGTAATGTTGACGGGATGGGAGATATACAAGAGATTTTTGAAAGGTTGTCTTCTCATATAGATAAAAAAGTAAAATAGCTGGATCATTAATAAATGATTTCTAAAAAGGCTGTCTCAAAAGTAAACGGAGCACAACGAACACTAAGAAAACACAAAGTTCACAAAGAAAATTTCCTTTACTTTCAATACGTTGTGTTCTTCGTGAAAAACTTTGTGGGCTTTGTGCTCCTTGTCTATTGACTTTTGAGACGGCCTCTTTTTATTATTACTAACTGGTTTTCGTAAATTGCTATATTCAACACATGCTACATGAGTTTAGAAAAGGAAAATTTTCTCCGCACTAAATTGGTTACCTGTCTGCAACGATTAGATCCTGCTACAGCTCCAAAGTGGGGAAAAATGAATGTGCAGCAAATGATAGAGCATTATGCCGGTGATGCGGTACGCAATGCCAGTGGCCGGTTAAAAATTGATTCAATACTTACACCACCGGATCACCTGGAGCGGCTCCGGGAGTTTATGATGAGTGATAAACCATTTAAAGAAAATACAAAAAATCTGTTGATGGGGGAAGAGCCGTTACCTCCCCGCTATAAAACAGTGCAGGCGGCTATCGGGGCTTTGCAACAGGAGTTAATTTATTTTTTTGAAGCTTACGAAAAGAACCCGGAACAGATCATCCGCAATCCATTTTTTGGCGATCTGAACTTTGAGCAAAACGTTCAGTTGTTATACAAACATGCCCTGCATCATTTGCGGCAGTTTGGGGTGGAGCCGCTTACGGCTTAAAATTTTTCTTTTAATAACGAATCTGCCTTTTGTAAACTACCAAGAATTGCTTCTTTCATCTTGCCTACTTTCAGTTTTTCGTCAGTAAGATATTTAATACGTTGCTCCATATTGTTGACGGCTGAATCCATGTCATATTCCATCATCCATTTATCCATCGCAAAGTCGGCGTATTCAAGGTCTTTAATTAATGCCTGCAATTTTACTACATAAGGGCCTGCGGCCTGTTGTGCTTTGGCAGGTAGTTTGCCGATAGAATCAATTACTCCCTGTACTTGTTTTTGTGTATTGTGCAGTTTGCCAATTTTCGACATACCAACAATATGGCCATCATCAATAGCTGCCGTCAGGCTGTCAGCAAGGGTTTTTGGTTTATCACCAGAATTAGTGTGGCCGTTGTGTTCATCATTTTTTTTGTTTGAATTATTACAGGCAACAGCAATACAGGCAAGCAATCCAACTAAAGGTGGTATGAATTTTTTCACTGCAAAATTTTATGGCTATAAAGATACGCCGGATGTAAAATCATTTGTTGATGCTTTTTTGGATTTTCAGGTAATTTCGTCAAAGGAATTAATATTGGCTATATGACTAAACTTGGCAACTATATTACTGGCAACTGGATTACAGGCGATGGAGATGGGCAGTTATTATACAATGCAGTAACAGGAGATGCCATTGCAGCAGCAACTTCAAAAGGACTTGACTTTAAGAATATAACTGAGTATGCACGGAATGTGGGTAATCCTTCACTAAGAAAAATGACGTTTCACCAGCGGGGTAATATGCTGAAAGCATTGGCACTGCATCTACGCAATCATTTGGATACATTCTATAGAATTTCTTATCAAACCGGAGCTACCAAAGCTGATAGCTGGGTGGACATTGAAGGCGGAATAGGAAACCTTTTCGCCAACGCATCACTGCGCAGAAAATTTCCCGATGAAGTATTTTGTATAGATGGCGAGAGCCATAACTTCAGTACGAATAACACTTTCATGGGAACACATATTTTAGTTCCCAAAGAAGGCGTGGCTATTCATATTAATGCATTCAACTTTCCGGTGTGGGGAATGCTGGAGAAAATTGCCGTGAACCTTTTAGCAGGAATGCCCTGCATTGTAAAACCGGCCACTGTAACTTCTTATTTAACGGAAGCAATTGTAAAAGAAATTATTGCTTCAAAAATTTTGCCACAAGGAAGTTTACAATTGATCTGTGGTAGTGCCGGTGATTTATTAGATCATGTTACATCACAGGATGTGGTGACATTTACTGGTTCAGCATCAACAGGATTGATGCTGAAATCAAACCCGAAGATTTTAGGGGAATCTGTTCCGTTTAATATGGAAGCCGATTCGCTGAATTGTATTGTAATGGGTGAAGAGGTAACACCTGATAAACCAGAGTGGGATATTTTTATAAAAGAGATAAGAAAAGAAATGACATTGAAGGCCGGGCAACGATGCACCGGTATCCGCCGAATATTTGTACCTGAAAACAAAATGGAAGATGTGTGGAAAGCAATCGGCACAGCATTATCCCAAACTGTTATTGGTAATCCATTAAACGATAAAGTAAGAATGGGCTCATTGGCTGGACAAACACAACGCAATGAAGTAAAAGAACAGGTACAAAAATTATTAGCCTCTTCACAGATAATATATGGATCATTAGATAGTGTGGAAGTAATAGATGCAGATGCAAATAAAGGGGCATTTATGTCGCCGGTGTTGCTGATGAACGCAACACCATTTACTGCAAAAGCAGCACATGAGGTGGAAGCTTTTGGTCCGGTGAGTACGATTATGCCATATAAAAATTTAGACGAAGCCATTGTATTAAGCAAACTTGGAAAAGGAAGTTTGTGTTCCACTATTGTTACGGCTGATTATAAGCAGGCAAGGCGATATGTGGTAGGTGCCGCCTCTCATCATGGCAGAATATTGGTGTTGAATAACGAATGTGCTAAAGAAAGTACAGGCCATGGTTCGCCGTTGCCATTATTAGTACATGGTGGCCCTGGTCGGGCCGGTGGTGGTGAGGAAATGGGTGGCTTGCGGGGAGTAAAACATTATTTACAACGCACCGCTTTGCAGGGTTCACCGACAACTATAACAGCTATTACGAATGTTTATCAACCGAATGCCAAAGGAAAAGAACCAGGCAAACATCCTTTCAAAAAATATTTTGAGGAATTGGTGATTGGTGATCAGATAATAACAGAGAAGAGAATCATTACTTCGGAAGACATAGATAAGTTTGCTGATCTAAGCGGGGATCATTTTTATGCTCATATAAAAACAACTGATTTTACGGGAACTATGTTTGAGCAACAGGTGGCACATGGTTATTTTATTATGAGCATCGCCGCCGGACTATTTGTTGATAGTTATGAAAAGAACCCGGTGCTGCTCAACTATGGCATTGATGAATTGCGTTTTACCAAACCTGTGTATCCCGGTGCAGAAGTGTATATCCGCTTTACATGCAAGGAAAAATTGCCAAACGATAAAAGAGTGATTGAAAAGCCTGAAGATTTCAAAAGAGGCGATGATATTGATAAAGGAATAGTAAAATGGCTGGTGGAGTTTTTTGATGAAATGGATGAAATAACAGGAGTGGCAACGATATTGACGATGGTGGCGAGGAAAAATTAAATAAAAATATTAATGTTCACTGTATCAGCTTTATATATTTACCCGGTAAAATCCCTGGGTGGATTCAGCGTTACCACTGCAGAGGTAACAGCAAAAGGGTTTAAACATGACAGGCGATGGATGCTTGTTGATACAGCAGGAAAATTTTTTACCCAACGGGAACTGCCTTCTATGGCTTTATTACAAACAACTATTACGGAGGATGGGCTATACATCTATCATAAAAGCGATCCCGGTAAAAATATTACAATCCCTTTTCTTTCATTGCCGGCCAGTATAAAGAAAGTGCAGGTATGGGATGATATATGTGATGCCTGGTGTTATGGTAATGATGAAATAAATACATGGTTTAGTGAAATGTTAGGAACAGCCTGTGAGCTGGTGTATATGCCGGATGATACCAACAGGATGGTTGATACTGATTTTGCAAAAGACGGTGAAACGACTTCTTTTTCTGACGGATATCCATTTCTTATTATTGGTCAGTCTTCATTGGATGAACTGAATAGTAAATTGGCAGCACCATTAGCAATTGACCGGTTTCGTCCGAATATTGTTTTTACTGCCGGTGAACCACACATTGAAGATAGCTGGAAACATTTTTCTATTAACGGCATAGATTTTTGGGGTGTAAAAACTTGTGGCAGGTGTATGATTACAACAATTGACCAGCAAACAACAGTACAGAATAAAGAGCCGCTAAAAACACTGTCTACTTATCGATCTTTTGATAATAAAATAAAATTTGGGATGAATTTATTGCATAAAGGCAGTGGCTGTGTAAAAGTTGGCGATAAAATAATGCTGCATACCTCATAAACATTTTCTTTACGCCGGTTAATTTTATTTTTTCTTTTTGGGGAAAGCAGTTACATGAAAACCTGCATTTATAAAAAATGCGGGTTTAAGATCGGTTTGTACAATTGGTTTATTGCCTGCATAATCATTGGTGATATCAAATCTTCCATTCACCCGCAATCCTGCATTTGCCGTAAAAGCCCATACCTTGCTTAATTGTTTTTCAAAGCCCACTTTTGGCCGTATCTCTCCTCGCTGGAAAAAAGTATTATTATAAAATGGAGTTGAACTGCGAATGGCAAATTGGGTGCCATCCAGTTCGTAGCCAAATGTCCACATGGTTTTGGGAGATTTGGTATAACGGAAATTAGCCCTTGCAGGCAATAGGGCATCTACTCCCCACTTTTTATTAAAAGAGTTATTGTAAAGTATTGCCGGCACATGTATTACTTTGCCCAGGCGATAGCCCCGGAATACGCCGATGCCCCACATTCTTTTAAATCCTTTTTTCCAGCCATAGATGATGGCACCGCCCGCCAATAGGTTGTTGCCTGAAAGATTTTGTACTGATTCTCCATTTCCATTGGCTTCCAGCGATACGTTGATCAATAGAAAATTTTTTGCATTCAGCGGTTTAAAAATATTTGTACTTGCGGTAATGGAATGAAACTGCCGTTGCGACAGGAGTCTGGCAAATGAATTATTTTCAGGGTTTGAAATATTAAAAGTGCTGAACCAATAACCAGCGTTGAAACTCATATACAATTTTGGTTTGGCAAACAGTGTTTTTGTATAGCCCAGCCTTACACTTTGCGTAGTTTGAATATTGGTAGTATATTCTACCGGCAATAGTGAATTGGGGAAACGGGTAGAACCATGAAAAAAAGGTTGTATCTCATAGCTTAAAGAAAGCCTTTTAGTGGGTGACTGCCCGATTATTAAGGGATTACAGTATGTTTTTTTTGCCACAGGTTTTTGTTGTGCCAGGCCATTCAGTCCGGAAAAAAGCAGTATCAACAACCAGGCGTCAGTTATATTTGATTTCATGTTTACTGTTTGTTAGTAATCAAAACTAATATTACAAAGAATGTTTAATTTTGAATTAAATATTTTTTATGCAGGAATCTTCCGGAGCTTATGTGAACCGGGTTGTACAACACGGCATTGCCACCATTGAATTCTTTCATCCGCAAAGCAACTCATTACCTGGAAAAGTATTAAACGAATTGACAACAGCAATAACACAAGCCGGGGAAGATCCTGCTACGGTTGTTATTATTCTTCGCTCAGCAGGCGAAAAAACTTTTTGTGCCGGCGCATCATTTGACGAACTGGTAGCTATACAAAATGAAGAGGAAGGATTAAAATTCTTTAGCGGCTTTGCCAATGTTATTAATGCTATGCGAACCTGTCCAAAATTTATTATTGGCCGGATACAGGGTAAATGTGTAGGTGGTGGAGTTGGGTTGGCTGCATCTGTAGATTATGCCATTGCCACCGAAGGTGCAGAAGTAAAATTGAGTGAATTGGCCGTGGGTATCGGCCCGTTTGTGGTGGGTCCGGCAGTGGAGAGAAAGATTGGTACTTCTGCTTTTTCTCAGTTGGCCATTGATGCCAGCATGTGGCGCAATGCTGATTGGGCAAAAAGAAAAGGATTATTTGCAGAAGTACACCCAACGGTTGAAGATATGGATGAATCAATAAAAAAATTGTCTGACACATTAGTGCATTCCAGCCCGGAGGCGATGGCTGAAATGAAAAAAATATTCTGGAAGGGAACAGAACACTGGGATAAATTATTAATCGAACGGGCGGCTATCAGCGGACGGCTGGTGCTGAGTGATTTTACAAAAAAAGCAATCGAAAATTTTAAAACTAAGTAGTGTTATGTTAACCTTAAAGAGGCGGATGAATAAACTTATTCAATAAAAAATATTAATCAGTGTTTCTGTGCTTCAGTGGCAAAAATAACCCGCCAAAACATACTTAACTTAACA
>JBKJIX010000081.1:0-1665 GCA_046598205.1 Chitinophagaceae bacterium | reverse complement strand
GGAATGCTTTTTGGCTATAAACTGGGCAGCCAGGGTGGCAACAGCAAAGGCTTCTTTTCTTCTAATAACCGTAGCTCTCTGCAGGAAGCTGTTGACCTGATTAAGTTAAGATATGTTGATTCGGTTCGCATAGACTCATTAGAAGGCCGGGCCATACAGGAAATGATGAGTGAACTTGATCCCCACTCCGTTTATTTTCCACCTTCTGATTTAAAAGCAGCGAATGAAGACCTCGCCGGAAACTTTGAAGGAATCGGTGTTCAGTTCAATATTTTCAGTGATACGGTAAATGTGGTTTACGTAATACCCAACGGGCCAAGCGATAAAGCTGGCTTGCAAATAGGCGATAAAATTCTGGCTGTAAATAATGTGCCGCTTATATTTAAAGTTTCAAACATTGACAGTATAAAAAAATATATCCGTGGGGAAAGAGGTTCGAAAGCTGTGTTGCAAATACTGAGAGAAAATAAAACGCAAAATATAACAATAACCAGAGGTACCATTCCTGTTTCGTCTGTTGATGCTGCTTATATGGTTGATAAAACAACCGGCTATATCAAACTGAATAAATTTACTGACAATAGTTACGAAGAGTTTATGCAGGCCATGGAAAATCTGCAAAAGCAAGGATTAAAAAGTCTCGTTTTTGATTTGCGGGGAAATGGCGGTGGCTTTATGAATGAAGCGGTGGATATGGCAGATGAATTTTTAGAAGGTGATAAATTGGTAGTATATACAGAGGGAGTCAACAGTAAGAAAAGAGAATATCGTTGCAAACGCCCCGGTTTGTTTGAAAAAGGCAAATTGGTAATACTGGTAGATGAACTAACAGCCAGTGCCAGTGAAGTATTAGCCGGTGCCTTGCAGGATTGGTGCAGGGCAACCATCATTGGCCGCAGAACTTTTGGAAAAGGATTGGTACAGGAGCAATATCCACTAAGTGATGGTTCAGCAATTCGCTT
Source organism: Chitinophagaceae bacterium (assembly GCA_046598205.1). Taxonomy (GTDB): domain Bacteria; phylum Bacteroidota; class Bacteroidia; order Chitinophagales; family Chitinophagaceae; genus JJ008. The sequence continues at coordinate 703 of JBKJIX010000081.1, read as the reverse complement.
AACTATAGCAAGGTATTATACTCCGCTTGGCCGCAGCATTCAGCGTTCCTATCAAAAAGGGAAAAAAGTATATATGGATGAACTATGGGACCGGTATAGCAGCGGTGAAATGCTGTCTGCCGACTCCTTAAAAATTCATAATAACGGAAAAAAATTTACCACCAGTTGCAAAGACACCCTCTTTGGTGGCGATGGCATCACTCCCAATGTATTTGTTCCGATTGATACCAGCCGTGCCATGCAAAAAATGCTGCGTCTCATTAGTGATGGTAAATTCAATAGCTATATTTATAATTACTTTTTGCAACATAAACAACAGATAGAACAATACACTTCCGCGACCGATTATGCCAATAATTTTAACGGGGCTGATATATTGAATAATATTATCAATGCAGCTCCCGATTCTTTACGCCTCAAAATGATTTCTGTACAGGAAAAAGGGTTACTTCAACAACGACTGAAAGCATCACTGGCAAGGTATAAATGGAGAGAGTCTGGCTTTTACCAGGTACTGAATAATGAGGATATTGTTTTTAAAAAAGCGATTGAGCAATTAGCAAAATAAAAAAGAGGCTGTCTCAAAAGTAAACGTAGCACAACGAACACTAAGAAAACACAAACCCGATAGCTATCGGGTTCACAAAGAAAAATTCCTTTACTTTCAATACGTTGTGCTCTTCGTGAAAAACTTTGTGGGCTT
>JBKJIX010000092.1:0-11132 GCA_046598205.1 Chitinophagaceae bacterium | reverse complement strand
TGTGAGAAATTGAAAAATCTGTTTAATAGCTCTTTTTTTCATTTTATTTGATTTATAGTTTTAAAAAATTGATTCCCGGTACTACTTCTATGCAGGTCCGTCCCTTATATGTATAATCGAATTGTTTTTCATTATTCTGTTTATAAAATTTTTATCCTTTTTAAATTTAATACCCGGGGTTTTGTGTTATTTTATTGCCGCTTAAATCAATCTGCCGCTGCGGTATGGGAAACAAATTATGCTTGGGTGATATAAAAGGTTTGCCCAATGCCTGCAATACCGCTGCTGCTCTTCCTGTTCTTCTTAAGTCAAACATCCTGTCATGTTCAAAAGCCATTTCCACCCTTCTTTCTTTATAAATTTTATTTCTTAGGCTGGCCTGACTGACTGCATTTACAGGAGCTAATCCTGCCCTTTGCCTAAGCTGGTTCAGTGCATTTTTGGAAGCCGTAGTATCATTTAATTCATTTTCTACCTCAGCTTTTATCAGCAGTATTTCGCCATAGCGGCTAACCCTCAGATTTTTATTGGATTGCCCCCGGTCAAAATAAGTTTCCGCTGTACGGCTTACATAAGCTTTGTAACTATAATAAGGATTTGGTAATGTATTGCTGGTGACAAACCCATCCCATAATGTAGAACCAGAAATTAATATAGTGGCAGCTTTTCTCAGATCACCGGGTTCATAAGCATTTACTAAATTTTGTGAGGGCACATTGAATCCCCATCCAAAATCACCGGCGCCAGAGCCCCGCATTCCCTGTACCTCTGTATATTGTTGTATTCCTTTGGGCGGATTATCAGCAATAGCATTTACTTCCCAGATTGATTCGGAAGAAAATTCCCCGGCTTCCCGCCATATCATTGCATAATTGGGTAATAATGAAAATTGTCCCGAGCCGATCAAAGCATCACACATACTTTTTGATTGTCCCCATTTGTTCTGATATAAATATACTTTGGCGAGTAAAGCCTGTGCTGCTGCTTTTGATGCCCGGCCTCTTTCTGCTATTGGTATTATTGCGGGAAGTTTTGTTGCGGCATCAGTAAGATCGCTTTCAATAAAAGCATAAATCTCTGCTGCCGATGCCCGCACACTGGCTATTTCAATATCTGCCTGCGATGTAAGCACTTTATCTATTTTGGGCACTCCTCCAAATGTTCTTACCAGGTTCCAGTAATAATATGCTCTTAAAAATTTTACCTCACCAATATACCTGTCTTTTTCAACAGGTGATAAATTCATATCAGTCAAAAATTTAATCGCATAACAAGCCCTGCCTATTCCTTCAAAATTTCCTTCCCACACTTCATTAAAAGATATGTTCGTTGGTGATATCAGCCAGCCATCCAGTTCTAATTTATCGCCACCACCATCCCCCGGTGAGCTTCCTTTATCAGCATCATCTGATGAAATGCTTGAAATTCCTATCCAGGGGAAGGAATGAGTTTCCCATTCATACAATTTATTATAGACGGCACCGATAAGCCGTTGAGCTCCATCTTGGGGATTATTGAGTAAATCATTTATTGTTGTGGTTCTGGGAGGTTCTTCCAGAAATTTTTTGCCACATGACACAACAACAAATATTGAGACCAGCAAAACAGCCAGTAATATTTTATTAAATGTGTATTTCATAAATATTTACTCATTTAAATTGAACATTGACGCCTATTAAATAAGAGGCGGATATAGGGTATATATTTAATTCGATACCGGCTTCATTCTGGTTACCCGGCAATTCAGGAGTAAAGCCGGTGTATTTTGTAAGAATGAAAGGATTTTGTGCACTAGCAAAAATCCTCATTCTTTCAATTCGTTTCCACAAATTTCCTACGGGGAAATTATACCCCGCAGTGATATTATTAATCCTGACAAAAGAACCCGATTCAATAAAATAATCGGTTGGGTAGGGAGTAACGTTGCTGGCACCCGGGTTTTTATTATTATTACTTCCCGGTATCCATCGGTTTTTCGCCACATCGTATTCAACATTATAATTACTGCCAAACCGGATGCCTTTTTTCCCATTATATACTTTATTACCGGCAACTCCAACAATATCCATGCTAAAATCAAATTGTTTCCAATTAACAGTGCTACTGAGTCCATAATATATTTTTGGCTGGTAAGAGCCTACATGCTCCCTGTCAAGGTTATCAATTATTCCGTCATTGTTTTTGTCAACAATTTTAAAATCTCCCGGCACTGCGCCAATAATATGCGGGTAAGCATTTATTTCTGTGATGTTTTGAAATATTCCGTCTGTACGATACACCCAAAATGAACCAATTGGTTCTCCCACCAATGTTTGTGTGGCGCTAGAGCCATTATTTAAACTGCCGAAGTTCAGGGCTCTTCCAATTCCTACATTCTTAACTATATTTTTGTTGTAGGTAATATTTCCCCTGATAGTATAATTCAGTTTGGTATTTACTTTTTTATTCCATTGCAGGGAAAACTCCAATCCTGTGTTGGATATTTCCGCCGCATTAGTAAGAAATGAATTTCCAAAACCCAGCGATGCATAAGGAACGGTAAAAAGTGCATCTTTCGCTACTTTATTATAAAAATCTATTTCGCCGCTCAGTTTATTATCTAAAACAGAAAATTCTACTCCTGCATCAAATTCCCGTACAACTTCCCACTGCAGATCAGGGTCTGCAATACCTGTAACGATAGCCCCGTCTATACGATTTGTACCAAAATAAGCAAACAATCTTTCCTGTGGCCGCAAATCAAATGCACCGGGACGAATGGCATCATTCCCTACTAACCCGAAACTGGCTCTTAATTTGAGAATGTCAAAAAACTTCTGATCAGTCATAAATTTTTCACTGCTGATAACCCATCCAATACCGATTGATGGAAAATTGCCCCAACGCTTGTGTTCAGGAAAATTACTGTTGGCATCCCTGCGGAACGTAGCGTTTAGCAGGTACCTGTCTTTAAACTTATAGTTGGCCCTTATGAAATAAGATTCCCTTCTGAAATAACTACCAATAGGATCTCTGAAATTTTGCTGTCCTTTGGCGGTATCTTTAAAATTAAGTTCCCAGGAATTTTTATCATCCGGAATATTTTTATTGCCTATCACTGCCCTGTTGCTCCATCCGTTCCGCCGTTCTGCGGTATGGCCCAACGTAAGCCGGATGTCATGGTCTTTTGAAAACTTTTTATCATACGTCAGATAATTATCCCATACCCACTGATAAATACTGTCACGCATAAAAGAAAGGTCCGCATCATCATTATACTGGGCACCTTCTGCTCCGTTTGGTAAAAAGGTTTTATAAGCCGGCGTATAATTCCATCCATTATTCTGTTCCAGGTCAATTCCGAATTGTGATTTGAAACTAAGTCCTTTAATAATTTTGTATTCTCCCCACAAAGTGGTTTGAAGACGGTTGCCAAAACTCCGGTCATTTGTTGTTTTTAAAGTGGCATAAGGATTACCAACGTTGCTTACTCCGCTTGAAGTATTGCCAAAGCGGCCATCGGCATTCAGGACATTGAAAATTGGCGCAGCTATATAGGCGGTTGTAAATAAACTATACGGCTTATTTTCAGAGCTGTAATGTGAAAATCCGATATTATTCCCCACTTTTAGTTTGGGGCTTATTGTAAATTCATGGTTATAACGGGCTGTATATCTTGAATAATTGTTGTCAATTAATATTCCATTCTCATTCAGGTAGCCGAGTGAAAGGAAATAACGGTATTTATTTTTTCCTCCGCTGAGAGATAAGTTATGGCTATTAAAAATGGCAGGTCTTGTTATTTCATCATACCAGGAAGCTGAACCTGTAACATCTCCCGAGGTTACTGCTGGTGCTCCTGCTGCTTCATTAGAATAAGCTGCATATAAACCCGGTCCGGCCATTCCTACTTTGTGGGTGAGCATTTTTACCCCCGCCTGTGCATTATAATTTATTGAAAATTTTGTTATACTGCCTGCTTTTGTTGTAATCAGTACTACACCATTAGCGGCCCGGGCACCATAGATAGCAGTGGAAGAAGCATCTTTTAAAATATCTATGGAGAGGATATCGGCAGAATTAATATTCCTGATATCGGTTGTTATAATGCCATCTACAACATAAAGAGGATCCGCTCCGCCCAAAACAGATCCTACCCCCCTGATCCTGACATTAGGAGTGCTGCCCGGAGCTCCGCTGTTTATAATTTGTACACCGGAAACTTTTCCCTGAATGGCCTGCGTAGCTGTTAAGACAGGAATATTTATTATATCCGAACCTTTAATAGAAGCAGAAGAACCTGTAAGATCTTTTTTGCGTGAAGCACCATAGCCTATCACCACCACCTGCTCCATCTGCTGTTGCGACTGCACCATTTTTATATTGATGGACGCCTGATTATTAACCAAAACTTCCTGCGTGGAATAACCAATAAAAGAAATTACCAGGATAGCATTATCGGGAACCGTGATGGTAAAATATCCGTTATTATCTGTTGATGTGCCCCGGCCTGTTCCTTTAACCGTTATGGAAACACCCAGAAGCAGTTCCCCGGTTTCATTGGTTACCCTGCCGGAAATTTTTATGTCCTGTTCATCTTTATTGTCAGAACGGATAGCAATCAGGTTATTATCCAACTTACGGTAAGACAGGCTGGTTCCGGTAAAAATTCTGTCTAATACTTCACTAATCTCTGCATTGCTTGTATTGATATTAATTTTCTGGTTGAGGTCTTTGAGTTTGCTGTTGTATAAAAAACGGTAGTTGCTTTGTTTTTCAATGGCATTGAGTACTTTGCTTATTTGCACATCCTGCAGGTCCAGCGATAAAGTTTGCCCATTTATGCGTGCAGTAGCATTGAAGAAACAGAATACTGTTAGTATAAAGGTCAATTTCATAATCAAAAACAGTCTTTTAAGGGCGGGTGAGGCCTTAATAATAGAAAGATATTTTTTCATTACATTTAAACTTGAAGGTTATTAATTCAGATACCGTTTTGCTTCTCAATTCAACCTGGTCTCTGCGTTAAACCGGCACGGGGAATGCTTATGCATTTCCCGTTTTTTATACAGGAATCAGTAGGTGTTTAATGTTATAATAAATAAATAAAAGGTTTGCTTTGCATTCATTCGATTTAATGTATAGTTACTTTCTTATGCTCAATTTTGTACCTGAACCCAAAAGAAAATTCGAGGGCTTCCAGAGCTTCCTCTAATGTTTCAGTAGTAAAGGTGCCGTACATCAGCAAGTTCTCTTTTCTCTTGTTCTCAAATTTAAAGGTTACATCATACCATCGTTCCATTTTTTTGGCAACATCAGCAAACAACTCATTTTTAAAAGACAGCTTGTCCCGGATCCATGATGCTTCTACAGCTATGGTATCGTTATTCTGATAAGAAAGTTGTTTGATGACAACAAGAGGTATTTTTTCTGGTATCTCATTCTCCTTTAAATGGGTGTTGCCGTTTTCTTCCGGTTCATTGTAGACTACCAGCTTTTCATTTGGCGAAAGGATGATTTTATTATTGGGCCTGTTCTTTATGGTTACTTCTATGCTGCCATGGATAAGGCTGGTTTCTGTTTGCTTGTCTTCCGGGTAAGCCGTTACATTAAATACTGTACCCAAAACTTTAATATTAATATTGGAAGTATGAATAATAAAAGGTTTCTCTTTCATTTTCACTACATCAAAGTATCCTTCTCCTGTAAGTGTAACTTCCCTCAACTGCTGACCATACCCTTTATTATAAGTAAGCTTACTGCCTGCATTGAGCCAGACTACAGAACCATCCGGTAATTCTACTTTGGTTTTGGAGCCCTGGCGGGTCGATATTTCATTTACCTCCCTTGCTGCCAGGGTCTTTTCACTATTGTTATTAAAAAATTTATTAAATGCAAAAAGCCCCAGTGCAAAAGCGATAGAGGCTGCTGCAGCCCAATACCATTTTCTTATCCTGTTTTTGCCAATAATTGCTGGCAACGGTTCTGGCATATCGCCAAAGGCAATATTCATTTCCTTCATCCGGTGCAGGTGGAGCATGTAAGCATCCTCTGCCTGCATATCATCTTTTGGCGGTTGCTGTTTCCACAGATCTTCCAGATTTTGAATAGCATACTGCCACTCTGAGTGTTCAAGAACAAGGTTTTCCAAATCCTTTAGTTCAGCAGGAGAAGCCTCTCCTGATACTTTTTTAGAAAGTAGTACCCAAAAAAATTCCTGGCTCATTGGTCTTAGTTGGTATAATAAAGAAGACACCCGTAAGCAGCGTTTACCCCTAAGGAAAAAGAAATTATTTTTTATTAACCGTGTAGTGGAGTGAGTTTTTAATATCAAAGTGCATGCACTTACCAATACGGCGGAGTGCTATGGCCATTTGGGCTTCTATTGTTTTTACAGACAATTGCAGGAGAGCAGCTACCTCTTTATATTTCAGGCAATCTTCTTTAATAAGTTTGAATATAAGGCGACAGCGAGGTGGAAGGTCATTTACCGCTTTTCTAATCTGGCGGACCATTTCTTCGGTAATCATCAGCTGTTCCGGGTCAAAATGAATACTATTCTGCTGAACGAGCCAATCTTCAGCCGAAAGAGTTATTTGTCTTTTTTGTTTTTTAAGCCGGTTAATCGCCAGGTTTTTGGCGGTTGCATAAAAATAAAATAGCGGAGTTTCTATTATATTCAGCTGGTCTCTTTTTTGCCAGATCCCGATAAAAACATCGGAAACCAGTTCTTCTGCCTCCTCTCCTGATTTCAGGATGGAATAGGCGAATTGCTTCAGGGGGCTGTGCAATAGAAGGAATAACTCCTTGTAGGCAGTCTGGTCATTATTTAATGCAATAGCAGATAGTAGTCTTCTTATATGTTCGTTCTCAAGCATCATCGTCAGCACAGTAAATCTAATCAATTCATATATATTATAAACTGATTTGATTAACAGGGCTTTTTCTTTATTTTTGCTGCCCGAATCACCATTTGCTGACCTGGAAATACAAAAAGTTCTTTTATTTGTACAATATTGCTGCTACTGCAGTACCGGACCCATAGCTCAGTTGGTTAGAGCACCTGACTCATAATCAGGGGGTCGTAGGATCGTGCCCTACTGGGTCCACAAAACTTAAAAGCGGAACTATGTTCCGCTTTTTTATTAGTCTGCCTTATAAATTGAGCAAAAAGGTTCTTTAACCTTTTGTTAACCGGGATGAAAATACATTTGTCCACTACTAAATTTTATATGAAGAAAATTATACTGTTTTCAACCTGTGCCTTTTTTGCTACCTCTTTGCTGGCACAAGACGATCCGAAAGTCAAGAAGAAAAAAGAGGTAATTGACATGAGCAACCGGGCTAATGACCATTTTCTGGTACAATTAGGCTATACCGGATGGGCTGGTAAGCCGGACACTATTAACACTGGCGGCTTCTCTAAAAGCATCAATGCTTATTTCATGTTTGATTTTCCGTTCAAAACCAATCCTAAACTTAGTATGGCCTTTGGGCCGGGTATTTCTTCTGACCATATAACTTTTTCAAAAACACATGTTGGTATAAAAGACAATACCCCCACATTTAATTTTACCAATCAGTCTGATACCAATCATTTCAAAAAAACAAAACTGGCAACAGTTTATTTAGAAGCTCCCATTGAATTCAGATATTCAGCCAAACCGCTTACAGGGAAGGGGTTGAAATTTGCCGTAGGCGTAAAAGTAGGGATGCTGTTAAATGCCCATACCCGCAATGTAAAATTTGAGAGTAAAACAAATACAACCATCAATGACTATGTGATGAAAGAGGCGAGTAAACGCTTTTTCAACAAAAACCGTATTTCAATGATGGCGAGGGCTGGGATGGGACATTTTAGTCTCTATGGAAGTTACCAGTTAACGGCACTCTTTAAAGATGGCCTCGGGCCGGTAGTAAGACCTTACTCCATTGGCCTTACATTAAGTGGATTATAACCTTATACATTAAATATGTTTGAGAAGCGATCTGAAAACAGGTCGCTTTATTTTTTTACTTTTGTCTGCCAGCAAGATGGAAAGATGATAAAATCGTTTCCGCCTCTCCGGCAATTATTATTTGATATGATTGATAAGAAAAATATAATTCAAAGCGAAGAGAAAGCGGTGCTGGTTGGATTAGTGCAAAAAGAACAAACAGAACAGCAGGTGCAGGAATACCTTGATGAGCTGGCTTTTTTAGCTGAAACCGCCGGAGCTGTTACTGTAAAACGTTTTACCCAAAAACTGCAACACCCCGACAGCAGAACATTTGTTGGCAAAGGAAAACTGAAAGAGATAGGCGATTATGTAAACGGCAGAGATATTCGCATTGTCATCTTTGATGATGAACTGACTGGTGCACAGATCAACAACATTGAAAAAGAAATCGATGTAAAAGTGATTGACCGCAGCGACCTGATTCTTGACATTTTTGCAAGAAGGGCAAAAACCGCACAGGCAAAGGCACAGGTGGAACTGGCACAATACCAATACATACTGCCACGGCTCAGGGGTATGTGGAAACACCTTGAACGATTGGGTGGCGGTATCGGTACAAGAGGCCCCGGTGAAAGTGAAATAGAAACGGATCGTCGTATCGTAAGAGATAAAATTACATTACTAAGAAAACGATTGGCGGAAATAGACAAACAAGCATTTACGCAACGCAAAGACAGGGGCGAATTTATCCGTGTTGCATTAGTGGGTTATACAAATGTTGGCAAATCCACCATTATGAACCTGCTGAGTAAAAGAGAAGTGTTTGCAGAAAATAAATTGTTCGCTACGCTTGACACCACTACCGGCAAAGTTGTTTTTGATGGTACTCCTTTTCTATTAAGTGACACGGTTGGTTTCATCCGCAAGTTGCCACATCATTTAGTAGAAAGTTTTAAAAGTACCTTGGATGAAGTAAGAGAAGCAGACATCCTGTTACATGTAGTGGATATTTCTCACCCGGCGTATGAAGATCAATTGGGTGTGGTAAATAAAACCCTGCAGGAATTGAATGCTTTTGAAAAGCCCACCATTACTATTTTCAACAAAATGGATTTGTACGAAGCACAAACCTTTGATGAATGGCTGGAAGAAAGCACTAAGAAGGAAATATTAGAAGACCTGAGAGACCGGTGGAATAATGAAACAAACGGCAATGCCGTTTTTGTTTCGGCACTTGAAAAAACAAATATGGAGCTGCTGCGCAAAACGATATTGGAGAAAGTAAGGGAATTATACAGAATCAGGTTTCCTCACAAATCAGAGTTTATATATTAATACAGGCCACAGATTACACGGATTAACACAGATTAATACAAATAGGATACATTATCCCATAGCATGTCCATTTGTGTTTAAATGATTTTTTGCAAGATAGAGTGTTGCTTTAGCAACAAATAATCTGTGTTAATCTGTGGCTAAAAAACCATGACCGAAAAAAAATATACCTGGCACAAAATAGCTGACCGCATCAATGAATTGGAATTTGCTGATAACAATATTGCTGTAACAGAACTGAATGGCAAAAAAATATGTATCGGTAAATTCAATGAGCTGGCTTTTGCCTTTGCCTTCAAATGTCCTCATGCCGGGGGCATTATGGCAGATGGGCATATTGATGCGTTAGGTAATGTGATTTGTCCGCTGCATCGTTACAAATACAGTTTGCAAAATGGCCGTAATGTAAGCGGTGAAGGCTATTACTTAAAGCACTGGCCTGTAGAACTGAGAGAAAATGGAGTTTTTGTGGGAATGGAGGAAAGCAGTGGTCTTTTTGGCTGGCTGAAATAAATACCTTTTCAGCCGTGAATTTGCTGCCGCCAATCTTTCTTATATTTATAGTAACCCTCATTACCATGAACCGCAAACTTATTCTCCTGCTGCTTGCAGCCATTATTTCCATTCAATTAGTAAATGCACAACCAGGCACCTGGCGGCAAATTGGCGAGACTGGGGCATTGGCCAATACTCTGTATGCCACTGCTTGCAATGGAACACTTTATACCATTGAGAAATCTGGCAAACTTTACCGGATCAATCCTGCAACAGGAAGCTGGTCAGCGGTAAGCACTGAAAACTATGCTAATAGTACCATGTTGATGGGTGGTGGTAAAAACCTGTTTACTATTGAAACAGATGGAAGCCTTTACCGCACCAATCCGGAAACCGGTAACTGGACGATGCTTGGTAAAAAAGGGGCTTGGGCCAATACACTTACAGGAGTGGCTGTCTACGGCTATTTCTATACAGTAGAAAAAAGCGGGGCTTTATATGCTACTAATGTTAACACAGGTAACTGGCTACAGTTAGGAAAGCCAGAGTTTGCCAACACGGCCATGCTTTTTGAGGCTAACGGAAATTTATACAGCATAGAAAAAGAGGGTAGTCTGTATCAAATAAGCCAGTCCGATGGCTCTTGGAAAAAAATAGGCCCACCGGGGGCTTGGGCAAAAACTATAGCAGGGACTACTTTAAACGGGAAACTCTATACGGCAGAAAGTACCGGGGCATTGTATGCGACCGACCTCACTACCGGCACCTGGCAGCAAATTGGAAAGCCTGAGTTTGGAAATACTCATTTTATGATGGCCGCAGGCCAAAAACTGTACACCATTGAGGTTAGCGGTTCGCTTTACGAGATTAATATAAACTGATTTTAATTAGAATTTTTTTAGTCCAGGCTTCTGCAAAAGCCTGAATATCCCTATTTTTGCTGCCCCGAAAGGGAACCTGCCTTTGCCAAGGCTACGGCAGGTAAAAAGGTATTCCTGCTTAGCTCAGTTGGTTAGAGCATCTGACTGTTAATCAGAGGGTCGCTGGTTCAAGTCCAGCAGCAGGAGCAAAGGGTTCTGAGAAATCAGGACCCTTTTTATTTATGTTTTATCTGTATATTCTTTATTCCGAAAATTCCAAGCTCTATTATGTTGGCTATTCGGAAAAAGGGGGAAACTGAACCGGTTGAAAAAAACTTAACCAGACAATGAAGTTGATGTTCCTTGTGTTGGTAAATGTCGTTTTTAAAAAAAACCTCCCGACGCTATTGCCGGGAGGTTATAACAAATAATAACTTTATCAATTAAGGGTTTCGTAAGTCCCACTGAATTTCTGCATCAGGACGTGACATTTTTTGAAAAACTACAAATGTCTGTGTACCGA
>JBKJIX010000003.1:0-5070 GCA_046598205.1 Chitinophagaceae bacterium | reverse complement strand
AAAGTTTGTCAACTTTGAAAAACATTCTTGAAAAATAATCACAACATTTAAACTAATGATTTTGACAAGACATTTTAAACTTACATGCATCTTCTGCTTACTGAGACTCATTGCATTTTCGCAAAGCGATACAAATACTACAAAAGCCACCCCTGATATTTTTGATAGAATTGCGAAAAGTGTAAAAGATTTTAAGTTGGACACCACTGCTGCACCTGATGATAAAATAACAAGAAAAATCGTTGAATTGAGAAACCTAAAAGGAGGCTTTAATATAAATGAAGCTATTGAGTATAAATTACAAGAAGATAAGCAAAAAGGTGAAATATCGGATTTGCAGGTTCAGCAATTTTCAGCATTCATGACGAAAGGCAATGGGAAAAAATGGTTAGACAATGCTGTAATATGGATATACCGCCAACATTTTACTTTCAAAGAATTAAAGCAACTCGTAAAATTCTATAAATCACAAGCAGGTCAAAAGATGTCAACCCAGTTTCCGGTCATCATGATACAATCGCTGATGGCAGCGGAAACGATCAAAGATGTTTATTCAAAACAAAAAAAGTAGCCAGCACAGTTCTCTATAATAATATTCATCAAATCTTATGACCAACAATTTCATTATTCCCGGCCTTGGTAACTCCGGGCCGGAACACTGGCAAACATATTTTGAAAACTCTGCAGCAAATTTTCATCGCATCCATCAGCAAGAATGGGATGCACCTGTTTGCCGTGACTGGATCGAAACAATTGATAATGCCATTGCTGAATATGAACCTGAAACGATTATACTGCTCGGTCACAGCCTCGGTTGCGCAGCTATTACACATTGGGCAAAACAGTACAACAAAAAAGTAAAAGGGGCTTTATTGGTTGCTCCCAGCGATATTGATGCACCACAGTATACTTTCCCGGCAAAAGGTTTCGACCCGATCCCATTGGATAAAATTGATTTTCCTACGATTGTTGTTGCCAGTACCAATGATCCGTGGGTGTCCTTAGACAGAGCAGAATTTTTTGCAGAAAACTGGGGAAGTGAATTTATTGCTATCGGTAAAGCAGGCCATATCAATGCAGCATCAGGATATGGGCAATGGGAAGAAGGCCTGAAAATATTGAAAAGACTATTTTGATACATACTAACGGCCATGGTCGCAGGACAAAAGTAAGCCCTGGGGTAAACAGAGCTTTGGTAACAATGTTGGCGCCTCGAATAGGTTTTGAACGTTCTGCTGTTTAATAGCAATAGAATAACTCTCCACAAAAGAATCTGTTTTCAACGTTAGAATTGCTATCGGTAATTGCTAATTTATTTATTATTAATTTTTAAAGATTCGATTAACATCTTTTGATAATTTTTCATACCTTCATAGCTGCGTGAGTTAGTTTACATTTGAGGTGGTATTTATTTGCTGATTGCCTCCATACGAATTCCACATCCCCTCCTATCAAAAGTCTTCGTTTAATCCTGATTACTCCTTAAAAAGCTCAGGTATTTAATTTTGTTTATGTTCATTGGGTGTTTCATCTTATCGGATATTTAATCCGAAAATATTTATGTGAGGCAGTCAGTGAATATAAATTCATTTAACCATTAAACCTCTTATTATGAGAAAGTTAACTCAAACACTACAACAGTGTACCTGCCTATTGTTGTTCATTTGTGTTGTAAAAATTGCTAACGGCCAGGCTCCACCGCTGGAATTAAAGATGAAAGATTTTGCCATCTGGGGCGGAGGGGCATTACCAAATCCTTACAATAGTGCACAAGGAGTGTTTATTAAGAATACAGTAAATATCCAGGGAAATATTGGCAGTAATCACCTGATAGATATTAGAAATAATCTAACTATTTCCGGTAGCATTTATAGTAGTAATAATGTGGTGTTTAAAGATTATGCAGTAATAACCGGCAATATTTTCGCTAAAAGGATGGGAACTACTTTAAGTCCATCAATTTCCGGAGGAAACTTTGGCAACATTACCGGTAACCTCACGGCAAATGGAAAGATAACGTTGGGTTCCGGCCAGGTAACAGGTAGTGTGGCCGTGCCGGCCCCTGCCAACACTAATTATACCGGCCCTGTTCCTTCTGGTGGTGTGGGAACAAATTTTACCCTTCCTGTTTTGCCGGCCATGCCTAACAATACCCCTTTCGACAACCAGGTAGGTACTACCAATATAACTAATACACAAATCATTTCCCCGGGCATTTTCCGCAAAATGGCTTTGACAGGAAACAAAACCATCACTTTTAATGGACCCGGCAACTATATTTTTTATGAAATAGATAATGGAACCACTTCCAACAAATTTATATATGATTTAAAGAACACCAGCACGGGAACCATCAACCTCTTTATTATTAAAGATGTAAGGTTGGGTGTTCTTTCCGTGAGTACAGTAAATGGAAATTTCCCATCCCGGATTTATACCGAGGTACATGGCGATGGTTCAACATTCAGTGGAAATTCTTTCAATTTGCAAGGCCCGGCTTCCATTCCCGCAGGCAGCAATGTATGGCTTGGAAATGTGTGGGCGCCTAACGGAGTTATTTCCATTACCAATACATTCCCTTTCACTCCTTCAACCACTCCACATATTATTGGTGCCTTATGGAGTGCTAAATCAGTTACTATAAATAATGACCTAAGGCTTGTATACGTAGCCCCCGCTAACGTCCCAAGTTATATTGATCCTTACTATCCGCCTCCCGTTGGCGGAAAAGTAAATACAGCAAATAATATCATCGGGGCAGAACTGTTTTCGCTATCTCAAAATACCGCACCCATTACTTCTATTACTCAAAATGAAATTTTTGTATTAGATAACTTAGGTAAAGTGATGATAGAAGTGGTTAGCAAAACACCTAACAATACTACACTGAGGGAGCAATTGATTACTTTAGGAATGACAGGCCTGATAGATAATGGCCCTCATATTTATACTATTACAGGTTTTTTCCCGATAAATAATTTGCAGCTGCTTAATGGCAATGTACTCATACAATATGTACGACCGCTTTATCCGCCTATTTCTAATGCCGGGCAGGTAACTACACAGGGCGATACCACTATGCGTTCACACAACGTGAAAGCAAGATTTGGATTGGATGGCACGGGTGTAAAAATAGGTGTGATTTCAGACAGCTATAATTCAAACCTGGTAGCACAATATGATGTAGATCAGGGAGACCTTCCCGGGGCATCAAATCCGAATAATACTGAACCTGTACAGGTGCTTGCCGATACAAAGGGTAATGATGAGGGAAGAGCTATGTTACAAATTGTACATGATGTGGCGCCTAAGTCAAAATTGGCATTTCGTACCGGATTTTTATCTGCCGGCGACTTTGCAAAGGGTATTCTGGAATTGGCTTCTCCCACCCTTACTGGTGGGCGGTGCGATGTTATTGTAGATGATATTACCTATATAACAGAGCCATTTTTGCAAGATGGAGTAGTAGCCCAGACTGTTGACCAGGTGGCTGCACAGGGAGTAACTTATTTTTCCTCAGCAGGTAACTTCGGAAATAAATCTTACGAGAGTAATTTCATTGGTGTTACTAACACTTCCGTAATCCCTACCGGTCAGATACACAGGTTTGGCAGCAACGCAGCCGACATTTATCAGACGGTAAATCTCAAGCCGGGTTCTTATACCATCGTATTACAATGGAACGATGAGTTTCGTTCTTTAGGAAGTACTAGCGGCGTACAAACCGATATGGATCTTTACCTGGTAGGCCCTACCGGGTTTACATTATTTGGTTTTAACAGAAGCAATCTCTTTGGTGATCCGTTTGAAGTTTGCCCTTTTACCGTAAAGGAAGAAACCAATGCAAAACTGATGGTGGTAAGAGCTGGAGGTACAGGAAATGTAAGATTTAAGTATATCATATTCCGTGGGGATGGCACCATTCTGGATTATCCGGCTGGCGCCTCATCTATTGTAGGCCATCCTAATGCTGAAGGTGCTATCGCTGTCGGAGCAATGTTGTATGCGAATTTCCCACAGTTTACTCCCGTATGGCCTGGGGTAGCATCTTTCTCCTCAAGGGGTGGCACTTCTACATTGAAGAATAATTCTTTTGTAACCCGAAATAAACCTGAACTAGTTGGGCCAAATGGCACCAATACAACAGTTAACCTGGGTGGTGCGGTATTTAATGATGGCGATCCTTATCCAAATTTCTTTGGTACATCTGCCGCTGCGCCCCATGTGGCTGCGGTGGGGGCATTGCTTATACAGGGCCGCAAGAAGTTCGCTTTACAAACAACAGTTACTCCCAGTGAAATAAGAGCACATTTACAATCATCTGCCGGGAAGTTTTTAAATCAGGGTAATTTTTCTTTTGAAGGTGGCTTTGGGTATGTGCAGGCTGATTCTGCTGTGCAGCAAATAGCGAATGCAAGACCAATTGTAGATTCATTGATTGCAGTAGTACCAGGGTCTCAAAATGGGACTCAGCCTTTCCAGGTAAAAGTAGAAGGTAAGTATCTCACATCCAATACACAGATTTATTATGACGGAAGACCGGTTGCCACCATCGTTTCACCGGATAAAACAGAAGCCACGGCTACAGTACCTGCAATTCCTAATGGGCAAGACCCTCCTTTTCAATTATTCAACGCTGCGAAAAGTGCAAGTGGTGAGGATGGAGGATTGTCTGAAGCATTGCATTTTTTCAGTTCAAAAGTTGACGTTACTGTTAAGGCAGTAAACAAAAGCCGTAAATACGGGCAAGCCAATCCCACTTTCACAGTAGATGTTTTGATCAATGGTGTACCAATTAATCAAACAAACATTACACTGGCTGCGCTGAAACTGGATGGTAATAATTTGACATTTACCACTATTGCCACAGCCGCAAGCAACGCTGGTTTGTATGGTATTTTCCCAACCCGAACCACTCCGCTGGCTTTGACTGATCCGTTATTAACACAATATGGATTCACCTTTGTTTCCGGAACATTATCGGTAGGAAAAATGCCGTTGAAAATAACACCCCAAAACAAACAGATTAAGTACGGAGAATACCCCGGCGATATTGTTTACAACTATGAA
>JBKJIX010000124.1:0-4368 GCA_046598205.1 Chitinophagaceae bacterium | reverse complement strand
ATATTCATCACACAAAGCATTGATGTCTGTTGGTTCTTTTACACCACTACTGCTTCGGCTATGTTGCAACATGCCTTTTACTATATCTCCTGCCCGTTTACCATGATGATTTATTTTTTCTTCGTTGCTCTTAATGTCTTTTGCAATTGCTTTTGCATCTGAATAATTTCCTTTTTCAATTTCTTGTTCTAATTCATCAGCCAGTTCTTGATTTACTTCACTAAAATTGTTAACGAAGTTCAAAGGGTTTTGAATTTCATGGGCAATGCCGCCGGTAAGTTCGCCAAGCGAAGCCATTTTTTCTGATTGGATAAGTTGCGACTGGGTAGATTTTAAATCGGTTAATGTTTTTTCTAATGCTTGGTTTGCTTTCTTTTTGGATTGAAAGCGGTAGTAAATACTTCCGGCAAGTATTAACAGTAATGCGGCAATACCAATAGTAAAATTTCTTGACTGGGCAGATAATTTGTTAGCACTTTCTAATTTTGATATAGATATTTCATTGGCATTTATCTGTTGCTCGGTTTCAAAACTAATGGTGCGATATTTAGACTGGTCAGCCATTATGCTATCCTGCAGGCTAATAAAGGATTTATAAATTTCTTTTGCTTTTACATTATCGCCTGTTTTTTCATATAAGTCTGCCAGCAGTTTATAATCCCGCAAAACATTTCGCCGTATAGTTTTCACTCTTTCCACATCCTTTAATAACAGGGCTATTGCTTCGGGATAGTTCTTTTGTTCAATCCGCAACAAAGCCCGGTAGTAATCGGGTTCTATTATGCCGCCAGGCTGGTTTACACCCATTTGATATTGGCCCACCATTTTCCAGCATTGCTGCAAAAGGGAATCTGCTTTGTTGAATGCTCCTTTTTTAATATCGTATAAAGCATGTAACTGCAATAAATAAACTATTGAGCTAATGTTGAAAGAGTCAATCACAGAATGGTCTGCTATTTGTAAATAATATTCCACACTATCTAATTGATTGGATAATAAACCGGCTTGTGCAAGGTGTCTGGCAACAAACATTGAACTGCGGGCATCGCCAATATTTTGTTGGCTGGCGGTATTGTTATAATTTATTGCTACATTAAGGACCAGTATGCCTTGAGCAAATGCTTTTTCAAAATCGCCTGTTTCCACATAAAAACTACTTAGAAGTGATGCATTGTTTATCCAACGGGACTTTCCATAGTCAAACGATATTTTTAATAAACGATATGTTTTACCGTTTAATGAATCAATATAGCTGACCGACTTTTTCATATTGTAGATAGCAGGTTCGTATAATCTAATAGTGCGGTAAAATCCGCCAAGTACATAGAAGCAACTAGCTAGCCCAATTGAGTCATTAGCATTCTTATATTCATTTAGCTTGTCAGTAAAAAATTGAAAGCCTTCTGAAAGCTTGTCAGACTCACGGTAAGGCACACGTAATCCAATCAAAAAGGTTTGTAGTAAATTTTTGGCATTTGGCGTTTTACTATTTTCTAATTGCTGAATATTCAATTTGCCGTACTCAATAGCTTTGTATTGGTCTGTATTGGAAAGTCTTTCCTGAATTCTTACCCTTACTACATAACATGGGTCTTCATCATTTCCATTTTTTAATTGCTCCGCTGCCTTTTCAATTTGTGTTACCTGGGCATTTGTTATGTTTGTTTTTTGTAACAGGTCAGTAGCTGCAAGAAACTGAGCCGTGTCAAGCCCCGTTTTGGTTTTGCTTTTTTGAAGCAATGCAATCACCGAGTCTACCCGGCTTTGCTGGGCATTTGCATCGATTTCTGCACAAAAAAGAAATAACAATAACATTAGTACTTTTATAGTGCATTTCATCATTTCAATTTTTTATTTTGTTTAGCAGGGGGCAAAAAATTTTCTGTCGTTATTACTTTTCTCCCAGTTTTATTTTCTAACGCAAGCCTTGCGTCTTTAGCAATCTTTCCACCTTTCTTTCCGGCAACTGCATTTTGTTGCACTCCTTTTGCTTTGTCTGTTTCAGCAATTTGCCGGGTAGATAATTCTGCTAATGCAGTAAAGATTAATTCTGCTTCGCTCATGTGGTCACGGAGATTTTGAGTTTTTAATCCTTTCAGGTCTTTATGTTTTTTTACAGTTAATCCTGTCCATTCACTATGAATAATATTGGTTAAGTATGCAAACTCATCTCCTTTTTTTACACCGCTTTCTTGCCAGTAGTCGGTTAGTTTATTCCGGGTTTCCTGCCCGGTCATTCTTTGTTGAATCCACTTTTCGCTACGGCCAAGCTTTTGCCAGTTTTCTCTTGCCCTTTCCAGGCTTTGCTCCGGGTCAGCAATTTCTTTCATTCTTTCATAGCCCGTTTTTGCCAGCCATTGTTTAAAGGGTTCGGCCTTGGGAGATGGGATGGATTGGATGAGGCGGAGCAAAGTTTCCGTATCAGCAACATCTGTCTCTCTGCTTTTCCCATCTTCTGCAAGCATCTTCAACCGTACGATTTTTTCGTACACTTCGCTGCCTTCTGCTGCCAGCTTCTTTTTCAAGTCACTCCAATACCTTTTGGGGATACTGCTTCCTGTTAAAATTTCTATTACATCAATAACAGAAAAATACCATTTCTCTTCTTTTTCATCCCAATGTGTTCTTACTTTCTTTTGTTCGAATAATTTGATTTTGTTTTCCATATAGAAAAATCATTTGTAATTATTAAAAAAAATAAATAAAGGGTCGAAACGCAGGAGTTGTTCGGTGTCGGCAACGTCTGTCATTCTCATTTTGCCATCTGCGGCCTTCATTTTCAACCCGTGACTGTTTGTCACGGTTTCATTTCCTTCTTTTTTCAGCCTTTCTTTCAGCTTTCGCCAATAGGCTAATGGGTCAATACTTTCAGTAAGGATTGCGATAACATCTGAAATGGAGAAATACCATTTCTGTTCATCTTTATTCCAGGCAGAACGAACCTGTTTGCTTTCAAATAATTTAATATTGCTCATAAAAATTTATGTTGGTAGTTGAATAATAAATGTTGTTCCCGCCTGCGCTGAAGCTTCGGCGGACAAGCCTACTCCTTCCTTCGTTTCCACCTTCAATTCCCCGCCATGTGCTTTTACAATATCATAACTCAAACTCAATCCCAATCCTGTTCCCTGCCCAGTTGGCTTAGTAGTAAAAAATGGCTGAAATATTTTATCTAATACTTTTTGTGGGATGCCGGGGCCATTATCTTTTACTGAAATTAAAACCTCAGCCCGCCTGCCTCCGCCGGTTGGCGGATTCTGGGTCGTTCTAATTGTAACAGTCGGCTCATAACCCGGAATGTTATGCTTCTGCTTTTCGTTGACTGCATAAAAAGCATTGGTCAATAAATTGAGAATGACTCTTCCAATATCTTGCGGAATAATATTGATATTGCCAATCGTTTCATCAAAATCAGTTTTTAATGTTGCATTGAATGATTTGTTCGCAGAATCCCGTGGATCTTTGGCTCTTAAACCATGATAACTCAACCGCAGGTATTCATCACACAACGCATTGATATCTGTTGGTTCTTTTATACCCGAACTGCTTCTTGAATGTTGCAGCATACCTTTTACAATATCACCGGCCCGTTTGCCATGATGATTTATTTTATCCAAATTTTGTTTTACATCGTCTGCAATGGCTTTTACTTCTTCATAATTTCCTTTATCAACTTCTTCCACCATTTCACTAATCAACTCACTGCTTACTTCACTAAAGTTGTTGACGAAATTTAACGGGTTTTGAATTTCATGTGCAATACCGGCAGTAAGTTCTCCAAGGCTTGCCATTTTTTCAGATTGGATGAGTTGGGATTGGGTGGATTTTAACTCCTGTAAAGTAGTTTCTATCTTTTGCTTTTGTTCTTGTAGAATAAGATTGGCTTTTTGTTTCTGACGATTATTACGATAGAGAAGCAATCCGATTAATAAGAATATAGCAGCACCACTAATAAAGGCAATAGTTCGATTCCTGTTTTGAACAATCACCTTCTCTTTCTCCAATTCCTGCACTTTTAACAGCTGATTAAATCCTATATTCTCAAATTGTTTTGTTTTCTCTGTGCTGTGCAAACTGTCTTTTACTGCGATAGACAATTGCTGATAATAAAATGCACTATCTATTTGTGCTTTCTCTTTAAATAATGATATCAGGGATTCCAATGCCTGTAACCTGCCGCCCGGTTCTACAATTTTTGTAAATATTTTTAATGCCATTCTTGCATAGTAAAACCCAGAGTCGGGTTGGTTAATAATTCCATAAAGATTTGCTAAGCCAACATAACCATAAGCCAGGCTGGAAGGATTATCTATGGCCAGGCTCACATTTACAGTTTGTTGAAAATATTTTTTTGCTGAATCATATTCC
>JBKJIX010000078.1:0-7912 GCA_046598205.1 Chitinophagaceae bacterium | reverse complement strand
TTCAAATGGAGACTCCGTTTACCACTGAAAAAATAAAACGACTCCTGCTTTTAACCGATGAACAAAAACTATTAGCCCAAATGTTCAATTTTGGGTGTTAAAACGAGGAAGTCAGGAAAAAGATATTTGGTAATAAAACCGACGAACCCGTTTTGGCGGTATTGTTCTACATGCTTCAGTTCATGGCAAACCCAATATCGATCGCTTAAAAATTCTTGTTTACTGGTATTATGCAGGTGAATGGTTTTGCCAACCACAATAGCCACTTTATCCGCTTTCATTTTGGCAGCGGCCATTTTTGCTACCCATGAGTTTTCTTTTATCCGCACTTTCATGTAGCTATGACTTCAATCCAATTCATTTCGTTGCAAAAAAAGACGCTGTTTCCCATTCACTTTTGATCATTCACTATTCACCAATTATTTCTTTTCTCTCCACAATGTAAAGTTTCTTGAAATAGTAAAGCCCCAACGAAACTGGCCATCGCCCCAGGAAGTAATAGTGCGGGGAATAAAACGATTTTCCAGCAGCTCTGTTGAGTTAGTAAAATTCAACCGGAAGATGTGACCGGAAGTAAGTATCTCAAATCCCACACCCAGCGGATCAGAGAATTCGATATTGTCGTTTGTTTTAAAAGCATCTTTTACACTCTCTTTACGAAAGGTGTGAAAATAATCCACCACCAGGTTCAGCCGGTTGGCTACCAATGGCAGCTTAATAGCACCACCTAGGGCAAACATACTTTTCTGGTCATACGAAATAGTATAGCCACGGGTAACAAATGTTGGATTCAACTGCAGGCTTACCTTACCCATCTTGCGGGCAATGATGAGTTGCAGAACATTACTTATCCTGTCAGAAAAATCATCATAACTATTTTCCTGGTTAGGAAATGAATTAGCCTTGTTGGATGCAATTACTGTATTGGCAAATAAAGCAACTGATAATGGATGCGAAGGGTCATTTTCCATTTGTTCAAATAGTTTATATTTTATTCCTCCTTCCCAAAGCTGCTGTTGTGGTCCGGCACCTTTGGCACGGGCAGCTATTACATCAAATCGTTTGCCCAGGCCAATTTGAAAAGCAATACGGATGTCAGTAGAATTATCAAGACCAAAAAATTGTTTGATACCACCATTATCACCTGCTATATCGCCAAAATTGTGTGCTACTTTAAATGCCATCTTGCCTTTACCTACTGTTTCTGTGGTATTAGCATTGATAACTTTTTCTGAACTAAAAATCTGTACTTGTTTTTTTTCTTTTGTGTCCTGTGCCAATAGTTGTAAGGAATAAAATAAACATACGAGTGCTACTATTCTTTTCATATTGCTGATTTATGTTATTATGGTATAAACGTTTGACAACCCGCTTCGGTTGCCTGCAAACATTCAATAAAGTAAAATAAACGGCTGACAATCTGCAAGAAAGAATTTGCACAGGTGGGTATAACAATTACTTCATAGCAGCAATTATCTCTTCGGCATGAGCCTTATTTTTGGGCTTGGTGAAAATTTTCTCAATTATCCCTTTCTCATCAACAACAAAAGTGGTACGAAGGATACCCATGTACTCACGGCCAAACAAATTCTTCATATCTCTTACTCCGTAAGCAGTGGTTACAATATTCTCTGCATCTGCAATTAACGGAAATGGAAGTTTATACTTTATTTCAAATTTCTTTTGCTTGCTTTCATTATCCGGGCTAATGCCAACCACTTCAAAGCCTTTCTTCTTCAGCAAAGCATAATTATCCCGCAGGTTGCAGGATTCGATAGTACAAGTTGGAGATCCTGCTTCAGAATAAAAATAAAGAATCGCCTTTTTACCTTTGTAATCAGCTAAAGAAACTTTCTTTCCGTTCTGATCCTTCGCAGTAAATGCAGGAGCTTTATCACCTTCTTTCAACGTTACCATATGTTATTTTTCTTTTTTGTAGCCGGCTTTTTGGAAGTTGTTGTTTTCTTTTTAGGGTCTGCCGTCACTTTCTTTTTCGTACTTGCTTTTTTCACCACTTTCTTCTTCGGGGGTGGCGGTGTATAAGGATAACGTTTAAACCACCATTTTTTTGTAGTAGTATTTCCAACCAGGTCGGTAGCTGTAGCGGTAAGCTGGTGTACACCGTATGGACAGCGGTCATCAAATGTATAAATCCAGTTGCGACTTTTATCGTTGGTAAAGCGGAGCCATTGGCTGTCTAATTCTACCCGAAAATTTTTTACAATGCCAAAATTATCTGTCGGTGTAAAAACAATTCTGCTGGCCTGGCTGAGATTAATAGTATCACCCCTTCCTCCCCGATAGCTATCGGGGTCATTAATCTGTGGTGGTGTTACATCTGCCAATACCTGGAAGCTACCAAAATCACCAAATGATGCCGAGAACCAACCCTTCAGCCAGCCACTTTCCTGCAACTTTACTTTTCGTATAGTGCTGCCTTTGCCGGTCCGCTGCATAATTAGTTTATCTTTCCACTCCTCGGGAATCGCTTTATTGGGTTTGATACTGACAATAATATCTTTATGCACTGGGTAAGAACCATCATTAACCTGGTGCACTGCCGTTACTGCATTATAAGATGAGGAGTTGTTGCGATAATATAATGCCGGAACTGTATCATACAAGGCATACTCCGGCAACTCTATCTTAAAATCGTCTTTGGTCACCACATTCATCTTATTAGGAACAAATTTTGGAGCACTGTAGTATACATTAGTTTTTGCAAGACTATCATCGTACTGCATTGCAAAGTTCAATTGCGAAGTATTGCCTTTAGGGTCTTTTACATCAATGCTTATAAAATGGACATTAGTATCTGACAAATGAATAACGCCATCCCCATTTATATGTTTATATATCGGGCAATGGTCGCCGGGAAGTTGTGAAAGGTGTTGCAGGGAAAGATTGTTGCGATAGTCTGTATGAGAATTAATATAGGGGGTTTCATCATAGTCAATACTATCTAATACAAATGCTATCTGTGGCTCATCATCCAAATAGAGTTTAGCGGAATAAATCCCATTGTCACTCCCACCGCCATTCATTTTATCAATTGCCTGGATAGCAAAACTTACTTTACTTAGTCCTGTTTTTATCACTGGCTTTTTTGGAATAATATACCCACTGTCTGTATTCTTCAAAGCAAAAAACACCGGGGTTTGTGAATATACTGTTTTACTCCTGTCATACATCGCCAACCGTAATATTGATGGCGGCATATTATCCTCCATTGGAAAATTGAAGAGTAACGGATTTAATCTTTTGTCAGTCTTTGTATCAATAATTTCAAAATGCAAATGCGGTCCTTTGGAGCCGCCGGTATTGCCGCTGTAGGCAATAAAAGCCCCTTTTGATAAAGGGAACTGATTGTTGGTAAAATCCAGTTCCACTGCCCAGCTCTCTTGTTTATACTGTTGTGCAGTTACATATTCTTCCAGGGCAGAATTAAAATCATTCAAGTGAGCATATAAAGTGGAAAGCCCGTTAGGGTGATTAATAATAATAAACCGTCCAAAACTTTGCGGACGAATGCCCACTTTAGCCACATATCCTTCAGCGGCCGCATATACAGGTTGGTTTTCTTTTGCGTCGGTTCTTATATCAAGTCCCATGTGCCAGTGGTTGGGCCGCAGTTCACCAAAGTTGGCCGACAACTGCATTGGTATATTCAGCGGATTCCGGAAATGATTACGGGGATAACCATTCGTATCCATAGGCTGGGCAACAACTTGCTGGCCCATTATGGATAAAAACAATAATAAACCAGTGCGGATTATTCGGAGGTGGCTCATTCAGGCTGCAAATTAACACTATACAACCTTCCTGTTATGATTTGAATCTATAAATTTGAGTTCCCTTAACATAAGTTAGTTTCAAGTCATGAAAAAATTAATCAGCCTGACGCTTCACTTCTATTCATTTCTTACTTGTTTGCACAAAGCTGTGCTGTAGAAATGGAGTCAATAAAAGGTACTTACACCGGCGATTGCAAAAAAGATAAAGCCAACGGAAAGGCAAGGCCATAGGAACAGATACCTATGAAGGAGATTTTAAAGCCGGTCTGCCCGAAGGAACGGGCAGCTATGTTTGGGGTAATGGCAACCGCTTTACCGGTGAATTTTCCGGGGGATTAAAAGATGGAAAAGGAACAATACTTTATAAAAAGCAAAATACAAAAGACAGTATTGTAGAAGGCTATTGGAAAAAAGATGTTTATACAGGCAAGGAAGAATCACCTTACAAACTTATTTTTAAGAGCAAACTGGTTACCGACCTGGAAGTAGAATATAAAGAGGATCGTTTCCATAGAATTACTTTTTTCATCACCAATACTTCCGGTGGTGGTTTTTTTGTTGATGGTACCGAAATGACCAGGATGAAAGTGGACGAAGTGCAAATAGTATACGGCACCTACGGCAGGCTGTTTATAAATGATAGCCATGTCAAGAAAACAGAATCTGTTTTGGAGGATGTTAATTATCCCATTCGTTTCAAAGCCATCATTGGTGAAGAGAAGGTAGAAATGGAATTTAAAAGACCAGGCAGCTACGTCATCACCCTGCGAATCAACGATTAACAGAAGTTTGGCTCTCTGCCACTACCCTTCCTGTTATATATATTACCTCTTCGGGGTATAGGCTTTCCCGTCCAATAGTTGTATCTTTTTGCCCTTTTATGACAATGAAAAAAATGTTTTGGTGGATGTTGCCAATATCGTTTGTGGTATCGGCTTGTCCTTTTGAATCAAACGTTGCATTGGCTCCGGGTCCTTCTGAGCCGGTGGATAGCAGCCTGTTTGGTTATTGGTATGGCATTATCAAAGACTTTAGTGATGTTTATGGCATAGAAGCATTGGAGATTACCAAACAATCGGATTCGGTATATGCCATTACCCGGTATGGCAAAGCAATGAAAGGCGATATGATTCTCCCCGATACTGCCTACTACACCGGATTTATTTCTTATCTAGGCGAAAAACGGTTCATGAATATTGAGGGGTCTGTTACCATTGCTGTGCCTAAGCGAAACAAACCAACAGAATACAGAACAGAAAAAATTTACTACTTGTCTGTTCTTGAAAGACGCAACGATACACTGCATGTAAAAACAATTACGGATGACTTTTCTACCCGTAAAACTTTTAAAAACCCTGACGATTTAAAACAGTTGATAAGTGCCTCATTTAACCAGCAAAAAAATATTTACGATGAACTGTATGCCCTTTCCTATCGAAAAATTCAAAAGCCACAGCCGTTGAAACCTCTCTGAGTAATTGCTGGAAAAAAATCCAGTTTATCAACCTCCAAAACCCTTCCATTCCCTTACTTTTGCGCAATTTGTTTAACCACCCCCGCCTCCCGCATTTAGCGGGACAGGCTCTCCCGGAGGGGCTCAAAAAAAAAATGCCAAAAGACAATTCTATCCAATCGGTTCTTATTATCGGCTCGGGCCCCATCATTATCGGACAAGCCTGTGAGTTTGATTATTCCGGCACACAGGCTGCCAGAAGCTTACGGGAAGAAGGAGTAAAAGTCATTCTTATCAACAGTAACCCCGCCACCATCATGACAGACCCGATGATGGCCGACAAGGTTTATTTGTTACCACTTACTGTAGAAAGTATTGAACAAATTTTACAGGAAAATCAAATTGATGCTGTGTTGCCGACGATGGGCGGACAAACTGCACTCAATCTTGCAAAAGAAGCTGAAGAGCTTGGTATTTGGAAACAATATAATGTACGGTTGATTGGTGTTGATATAAAAGCAATCGAAAAAGCAGAAGACCGTGAAAAATTTCGCCTGTGGATGATAGAATTGGGAGTGCCGGTGGGACAGGCAAAAACGGCCAACTCCTTTTTAGAAGGAAAAGAATTTGCCCAGGAAATTGGATTCCCATTGGTGCTCCGTCCTTCTTTTACACTGGGCGGTACAGGTGGCGGATTGGTTTTTAAAAAAGAAGAACTAGACGAGGCTCTGAACAGGGCTTTAACAGCCAGCCCCATTCACGAAGTGCTGGTAGAAAAAGCAGTGATGGGCTGGAAAGAATTTGAACTGGAACTGCTCAGAGATTCTGCTGATAACGTTTGTATTATTTGTACAGTAGAAAATTTTGACCCAATGGGTGTTCATACCGGGGATTCGATAACAGTAGCCCCGGCGATGACGCTAAGTGATACAGCCATGCAGTTAATGCGAAACACTGCTATCAGGATGATGAGAGATTTAGGAAATTTTGCCGGAGGATGTAATGTTCAGTTTGCGCTGAATCCAGATACCGAAGAAATCCTTGTAATCGAAATTAATCCAAGAGTAAGCCGTTCATCTGCTCTGGCAAGTAAAGCAACGGGCTATCCCATTGCAAAAGTTGCTGCCAAACTTGCCATAGGTTATAATCTTGATGAATTGGAGAATCAGATTACAAAAACAACATCCGCTTACTTTGAGCCGGCATTGGATTATGTAATTGTAAAAATACCCCGTTGGAATTTTGACAAATTCAAAGGGGCAAATGACACACTTGGTTTCCAGATGAAAAGTGTGGGGGAAGTAATGGGCATTGGCAGAAGTTTTAATGAAGCTATTCAAAAAGCCTGTCAGAGTTTGGAGAATAATGCAGTTGGTTTAGGATATTATGGTAAAAGCCTGATGCATGCAGATGAACTGCTGGAGTATATTAAGACACCGAAATGGGATCGCATTTTTCGTATTAAAGATGCGTTGATGGCTGGCATCTCTGTCGGCACCATTTCAAAAGCTACTAATGGTATTGACCGTTGGTTCTTATATGAGATTCAAAAAATATGCAATCTTGAAAAAGAAATTGCGAAATATGATCTGGCTGATTTACCACTTGAACTTTTAAGAGAAGCTAAAGTAAATGGCTTTAGCGATGAACAAATAAGCCGTATTACCGAACATGGCGATGAAGAAGATGTGTATAATAAAAGAAAAGCTGCGGGCATTACAAGAGTGTACAAAATGGTAGACACTTGTGCAGCAGAGTTTGAAGCAAAAACACCGTACTTCTATTCGACTTTTGAAGAAGGCAATAGCAACGAAAGTAAAGTTTCAGATAAAAAGAAAATCATTGTACTTGGTTCAGGCCCTAACCGAATCGGCCAGGGAATTGAATTTGATTATTGTTGTGTACATGGTTTGCTTGCCATTAAAGAATGTGGATACGAAGCCATCATGATAAACTGTAATCCCGAAACGGTGAGTACCGATTTTGACATGGCTGATAAATTATACTTCGAGCCGGTATATTGGGAACACCTGTGGGAAATAATTGAACATGAGAAGCCTGAAGGAGTAATTGTGCAGCTCGGTGGACAAACCGCATTGAAGCTTGCCGAGAAACTTCATGCAAAAGGGATAAAGATCATCGGTACATCCTACGATAGTTTAGATATTGCAGAAGACCGTGGCCGCTTTAGCGACCGGTTAAAAGTATTAGAAATTCCTTATCCTGATTATGGTACCGCCGAAAGTGTGGATGAGGCTGTGGTTGTAGCCAATAAAGTGGGTTATCCTGTGTTGGTCCGTCCTTCTTATGTTTTGGGCGGGCAACGAATGCGGATTGTGCTTAATGATGATGAGGTAGAAAAAGCTGTGGTGAGTTTATTAAAACATTTGCCGGGCAATAAAATACTGATTGACCATTTTTTGGACCGCTGCCAGGAAGCAGAGATTGACGCCATTTTTGACGGAGAAGATTTTCATGTAATGGGTGTGATGGAGCATATAGAACCAGCCGGTATTCATAGTGGCGATAGTAATGCGGTATTACCTGCTTTCAATCTTACTCCATTGATCGTTCATACTATGGAAGAATATGCGGAGAGGATTGCAAGGGATTTAAAAATACAAGGTCTGATTAACATCCAGTTTGCCATTAAGAATGATAAAGT
>JBKJIX010000019.1:0-15251 GCA_046598205.1 Chitinophagaceae bacterium | reverse complement strand
GCATTTCCAACTCTGTTTAAACTTACTGCTTCTCCTTTTAAAAAACCAATACGACGTGAAAGTTCTAAAGCCTGCAAAGCCATGATCATCATTGTATCAGGCTTTGATTCTGAGTATTCAAAGCTCAGGTCAGCTAAGTGCAACACACGGCTGGTATCTTCCTTATCATTTTGCAGTAATAGTTTAATGCTATCTCGGTTACCTGTTTGGGCATTAATAGTGGTTATACAAATGCTGATCAGCAGGAATGAAAATATTCTTTTCATTGCGAAGGTGTGTGGTTTTGGTTAGTGAAGATAGGGCCAGGGGTTGGTCGGGGATTGCTACAGCTTCTTAATCCGAATATAATGTCCTTTTTTAAAAGAAAGCTACATTACTGGAAAATGTTATGAAATTATTAGCATTGGCTTTAGCAGACCTGTAACATTTCCATTACAAGTCAAGGATGGTATACCAGTATAAAAAATGGCATTATCAATCTGGCGGATGATAATGCCATAAACTATTTTCGAATATAGCTGACTGCTACAATTTAATAAATTCAACCCTCCTGTTATTTGCTTTTCCTTCCGCTGTTGTATTGGGAGAAACTGGTTGCGTTTCCCCTTTGCCATCAGTTTCCATTCTTGTAGCATCTATACCAAAATCTTTACTTAAAGAATTTTTTACTGCGGCTGCTCTTTTCTTTGATAAAGCTAAATTAGCATTGTCATCACCATCGCTGTCTGTATACCCGACTATCTTTACTTTCACACCGGCATTATCTTTCAACACCTGTGCTATTTCTTTCAGGGAGCCATAGGACTCTGCTTTTATTTTATCCGAATTCACATCAAATAATATTCCCCTGGTTACCAGTTTACCTTCCGTCATCAGTTTGCTGCGCACATCCGTTGTACCTTCTGCATAGCGTACATTAGAGATCAAAGCATCAAAAGGATGATCTTCCGCCCATCCCCACATCCGGAAAATAATGGCATTATAATTTCCAGGGGGTAATAATTTTGGAAGGTCAAGCACTTTTACTTCGTTAATATAATACCTGAATCGTTGTTTGTTAACTGCTATGGATACATGAAATTTTTCGGATGCTTTACCCTGCAGGGTCAAATCATTGAGATCGGTATTGGCGCCGCCATCCACAGACTCACCATTGGTGTTAATAAAGGATTTTGTCAGGTACCGGATTAAGCCATCCGGATACATTTCAGTAATAAGTGTAATACCGGTATTGCCGGTGGGATCCGAGGCGCTGGGTACCTGGTTCTTATCAGGTAAAGAAGAGAATTCTAAATTAAAGGTCCCGCTCCTATCCTCGCCATTAACAACCATATCATATTCCAGTGTATAATTATCCGGAAATTTAGTCGATGAGATACCGGGCAAATAGGTGGTGGAGTTGCGCATTTTTAACCATTTGCCCGGAAAAGCATTACTGGTTACCACTTCACCATTGCCATTGGTATTCCATTTTGCAGGGAAATCTCCGACATTATCTTGGGAGAAATCATCAAAAAAGATCAGCTTTTCTCCAGGTACAAAATCAAATTTTGAATAGCTGGCAAAACTAACTGTGGTAGTATCCTGCGCCTGGCTGCTAAAGCCAAAGGCAAGAAGGAGTAATACAAGGTATTGTTTCATAAAACTTGTTTTGATTATTGTTAACGGACGGTCTGTTGGAAAGATACTTTACAAGTTATGATAAATTTTTAATAGTAGTGCCAAAAAAAAATGCGAAACATGGCTTCGCATTTTTTTCAAAAGTCAGGGTGTTTGATAATTTAAAGAACCAGCGTCCCTTCTCTGTATCCGTTTGTTTTCTGAATCACCTTCACTGTTACTTTTTTGCGGGCAGCAAATGCCTGCTCTAGTTTTGTTTTAATATCATCATACACTGCCACGGGATAGTAGATATTTAATGTGCCATCATTATAAGTAGCAGCTTGCTGCATATTGTCATTCGGGGAATAAAAAATCAATTGATAATTGTTATTGCCTGTTTTGTTTACCGGGGTCAACGCCACCACAATTTGTAATGAATGCTTGTAGCTTTCAGCAGTTCCATCTGAAGTATTGGATGCGGTGAAAGTTGTTCCGCCAATGCCCTGAATTTCAAATTGGTCAGTTTTGTCCTTCGTTGGGTTGTTATAAACCTTAAATACCTTTTGTATATTAGGTTTAATCCTGGAATTGGTAGCATCGCCTTCTTGTGCGGAAGCACTTCCTATGCCAACCAGAGCAGTACATAAAGCGTAAAAAAAATAGTTTTTCATAATTTTTTGTTTACAGAATATAGTAGTGTTAAGTTAAATATGTTTTGGCGAATTATTTTTGCCACTGAAGCACAGAAACACTGATTAATATTTTTTATTGAACAAGTTTATTCATCCGCCTGTTTACGGTTAACATGACAGTAGTTGATTAAATAAATTTAAGCCACTAAAGATAAGCAAAAGCAGCCACCTGATGTACGGCTTAAATCACTTTTCCTTTCCATTTTCCACTTCTCATATACCAATAAGACAAGCTGAAAATACTAAGCCAGTAAAGCCACTCACTCATCCAGCCCCAGGTAATGGAAAGTTTATATTTCTCCAGCACAACATATACATAAATACAATAGAGAATAAGAGTGATCAATTCAATGAGAAAAGTAAAACGACTGTTGCCGGTACCTGTAACTGCATTCATCCACACTACAGAAAAGGACATCAACACCATAGCAAAAGTAACTACACGTACAACGGGTATTGCGGTAAGAGTAAAAGCTTCATCCTGGCCAAACACCGAAAGAAATAACAGCGGAAAAATATTGACCAAAGAAGCTAGAATAATGGCAAAGCCGGTACTCATTTTTACAATTTTCCAAATAAGAACCGGTACCAATTCTTTTTTACCTTGTCCAATGATATTGCTGACCATAGCTGAACTGGTAGCAGCAAAAGCCCAGGAGAAGCAGCCGGTTAACCCGAAAATATTACGCATCACATTGGAAACAGCTAAGTCTTTTTGTCCATGATGTTCGATAAGTATATAAAAGAATTCCCAACTAATAATACTGATGGCCAATTGAAAAATCAGCGGCAATGATATTGATAAAATCTGTTTTGCATATTCACCATTCCATTGTAAATGACTGAATAAAGCAAATTTTTTACTGATACCTTTATAATGAATGACAACAAAAATGACGAACATTCCGATGAACTCCGCAATGATGGATGCAACGGCTGCTCCGTTTAGCCCCATTTCGGGGAAACCAAAGTGTCCGAAAATAAAGAGGTAATCAAAAGCAATGTTGGCGATAGTTTCTGCCAGTGCGCCTGATACAAGATAGCGGCTGTTATTGGTGCCTACTAATAAGGCATTTCGCATTTGATAGATATACAAAAATGGTAAGCCCCATATCCTGATTTTCAAAAACTGTATGGCATCATCAGCCGTTTCTGAATTATGCAAAACATTTTTTAAAATGACAGGTGCTACAAACCAGGTTAGGACAATACCAACAGCAGCAATTATTAATGATATAAAAACACCCTGTCCAAATATTTTCCCAATTTCCTCCGGTTTATTTTCTCCGGCACGGCGGGCAATTAGTGTTTGCAGGCCGTTGTTCAAGCCAAAGCCGATCATGGCGAAAATGAGATAGTAAACCCCGGTGATACTGGCAGTGGCCAATGCCTTCTGACTGTAATGGCCAAGAAAAATATTATTGGTTATAAAATTGAACTGGGGTACTAAAATAGCAAGGCTGATCGGCAACGCAATTTTCAGAATTTGCCGGTTGCTGATTTCAACTTGTAAATTATCAGGTGGTGCTGCCATTGCCATAAAAGTTGGCAAACCTACGAAAAGCATTCTCTGAAACCTTGCTCTATTGCGAACTGTTTCTTTAATTCTCTAATTTGAGAGTAAATATTTATTTGGAGGAAATAATGAATAATACTGATTACATTAAAAATACATTTTGCACACGGATGACACGGATAGGATAGATTAACACAGATTATTTTGATAAATCAAAATCCTTGATTTCTGCGGAGCAGAAAAATCTGTGTTTATCCGTTTAGTCCGTGTCATCCGTGTGCCAAAAAATCTTGTGTCCCCACTATAGGATGAAAATCGGGATTAGGTGAGGCTTTTTTGCTATTATTGCACCACTTGAAATCAAAAAATTGAAACAATTATTTCATATTAAGAATAGCAGCAGCAATAACGACCAGCAAGTATTGTCGGTAAGGCTGGGAGAAAAGCATGGAAGTTTCGCCATTACCGACAAATCTGGCAATGAACTGTACCAATTGTTTTACTGCACTACTGATGAATGGAGCAAAGAAGACCTGGCAGATTTTTTAACTTCTTATCCAGTATTAAATGATTCATTTTACCAGGTGCAGGTGGCGTATGATTTTCCACAAAGTGTAATGTATTCATCAAAAGAGTTCAAACAGGAAGATGCCGGGCTTTTATTAAATAGCCTCAGCTTTAATAGCAGCAATGTAAATGCTATTACAGAACCTATTGCTGAATGGCAGTTTTATAATAATTATGCTGTGCCAAAGGAAATTCAAGAATGGGTAAACAAAATATTTTCTGTTTCAAAATTCCGGCACCAGTATTCACTTGAAATGAATAATTTAAATTCGGTTAGTGCAGGTGGCAGTATGCTTATTGATTTCCGAAAAGATGATTTTACAATGGTGGTGGCTAAAGACAGTAAATTTTTGTTGGCTCAAACATTTGACTACTCAACACCTGCGGATGTACTTTACTATTTATTGAAAATTTGTCAGCAGTTCTCTTTATCCCAACAGGAATTGCAGTTACAACTTTCCGGGTTAATAGATAAACAATCTTCTTTGTACAACGAGCTATACCAATATTTTATAAATGTTGAATTTAGACAGGCAAGCTGGAATGTAAGTAATGAATACCCGGCACATTTTTTTACTTCACTTAATGATCTGGCAAAATGCGCATCATAGGAGGAGAACATGGCAGCAGAAAATTTAACCCGCCTAACAATATGCCCCATACAAGGCCCACTACGGATATTGCCAAAGAAGGTTTATTCAATGTGCTTCAGCATAATCTTGATTTTGAGGAATTGAAAACTCTTGACTTGTTCGGTGGCACCGGCAGCATCAGTTATGAACTGGCATCAAGAGGTGTTACTGATTTGACCATTGTAGAGAAGGATAATGCCATGTATGAATTTATTAAAAAGACTTCAACTGCATTGAAAATAGAAAACCTGAAAGCATTAAAAATGGATGTTTTCAGATTCATCAACCAGTCTGCTGAGAAATTTGATTTTATTTTCGCTGGCCCTCCTTATGCACTCACTACTATTGATGATTTGCCAAAACAAATATTCGAAAAGCGGTTATTGAATAAAGATGGCTGGTTTGTGCTTGAACATACACCAAGAAATGATTATAAAACATTTCCGTTTTATAAGTCAGAGAGAAATTACGGCACTACTATTTTTTCTACTTTTATTGAAAGCAGGGAACTATGATCAAGAATGAGTTAAGAAAAATCTATCGAAATAAAAGGAATGCACTAACTGTTACTGAGCAGGAAAAGCTGGATGATTTATTACTGATACAATTTCAAAAGGCGGAACTACCTTTTATTACTACCTTATTTTCTTACTGGCCAATTGAAGAAAACAAAGAACCCAACACACATATACTTACTGATTACCTGGAGTTTATTAATCCGGGACTTGTAACAGCCTATCCAAAAATCGATTTGTTTATGGATGAAATGGTAGCAATTTCAACTGATGCGGAAACAAGTTTTATAAAAAATGAACTCAATATTTATGAACCCGAGGAAGGAAATAGGGTGGATGCTTCTGAGATAGACATGGTGCTTGTTCCTCTACTGGCTTTTGATGCAAAAGGTTACCGGGTAGGATATGGGAAAGGCTATTATGATAAATTTCTTGCTGACTGCCGCAAGGATTGCTTTAAAATCGGCTTTTCTTATTTTGAACCTGTTGATGAAATAACAGATAAGGCTGATTTTGATGTACCTTTAAACCTTTGTATTACGCCGCAATCAGTTTATGTTTTCTAACTTTTTTCTAAAGTCATTCCGGATACTTTTGCTGCCATTTGCCCTGCTGTATTGGCTGGGTATCAGTATTCGTAACTGGTTATACAAAAGAAATATTTTAAAATCAGCCAGCTTTGGTTTGCCCCTCATTTGCGTAGGTAATCTTTCTGTAGGCGGCACGGGCAAATCACCAATGGTAGAGTACCTGGTCTTAAGTCTAAAAGACAAATTCAAAGTAGCTACACTAAGCCGTGGCTATAAAAGAAAGACAAAAGGGTATGCACTGGCCAGCGAAAGCACAACAGCATTGGAAATTGGCGATGAACCAATGCAGTTTCATCAAAAATTTCCGGATGTGCCAATAGCTGTGGGTGAGCAGCGGATTATGGCCATTCCACAATTATTACATGACAAGCCGCAAACCCAGGCTATTATTTTAGATGATGCTTTTCAGCATCGGGCCATTAAAGCAGGGTTGAATATTTTGCTTACCGAATACAACAATCTATTTACAAGAGATTTTTATTTGCCCACCGGAGATTTGCGGGATTTGAAAAGTAGTTATAAGAGGGCTGAAATAATTGTAGTTACGAAATGCAAACAGGATTTAAGTGAAGCAGAAAAGCAAAAAGTGATTAAGGAAGTCAACCCTTTTCCTGACCAACTCATTTTTTTTACAGCTATTGACTACGGGCAAATATATCACATAAGCAGCAACAAATTATTTACATTAGAGGCAACAACAGAAGTGTTATTAGTGACAGGTATTGCTAATCCTAGGCCGCTAAAAAAAATGCTGGAAGAGCACAGCAATAGTTATCACATGCTTCAATATTCAGATCATCATATATTTACTATTGATGATCTGAACGAGATCAGACAAAAATTTGAAAAGTTTGAATCAACCAATAAGATCATCCTGACGACAGAAAAAGATGCGGTAAGGTTAATTAAATTCACTAACGAAATTGCGGAGTTGCCGCTGTATGTTATACCCGTTCGTCACCAGTTTCTTTTTGAAGAAGGAGGAAGCTTTGACAAAACAGTAACTGATTTTATTCAAAATTTTTCGCAGAATCCTGTGGATAAACAACAATCATAGAAACTTATTATGGGAAGAAAAAATTCAAAGACAAAAAAGAACAAAGAGAAGCAACGGCCATCATCACCCGGCAAAGTGCTGAAAGGGAAACTGGATATCACCCGTTCCGGAATGGGCTTTGTAACTATTGAAGGGATGGAGGTGGACATTATTATCCGTCCATCCGATTTCAATACTGCATTGCATGGCGACACCGTCAGCGTTATGGTTAAGGAAACGCAAAGCAGTGGCCGGCGTATGCAGGGTGTTGTAAGGGAAGTGTTGCATCGTAAAAGAACTGAATTTATCGGCCACCTGCAACTGAACAAAGGCTTTGCTTTTTTCATAGCAGAAATGGATAAGCCAATGCCGGATATATTTATTTCTCTGGCCAATATAAATAATGCGAAGGATAATGACAGGGTAGTGGTCAGGCTATTGCAATGGGAGAATGATGGCAAACGGCCTGTAGGTGAAGTGGTAACTGTGCTGGATGCACAGAACAGTAATGATGCCGCCATGAAAGAGATTTTGCTGGAAGCAGGATTCCCGTTGCAATTTCCCGATGATGCATTGGAAGTGGCCGCAAGAATTCCTGACATTATTCCGAACGATGAAATAAAGAAGAGGAATGATGTAAGGGAAATATTTACCATTACCATCGACCCGGTGGATGCAAAAGACTTTGATGATGCTATTTCATTTCGTAAACTGAAAACGGGTAATTATGAAATTGGTATCCACATAGCTGATGTAAGTCATTATGTAGAGCCGGACAATGCATTAGATAAAGAAGCCTATCACCGGGCTACATCTGTTTATTTGCCAGACCGGGTAAACCCGATGCTGCCCGAGCATATTTCTAATGTACTTTGTTCATTGCGACCGAACGAGGATAAGCTAACCTTCTCTGCTATTTTCCAGATAACACCCAAAGGGGATATAAAACAATATTGGTTAGGCAAAACGGTGATTCATTCCAACCATCGCTTTACGTATGAAGAAGTACAGGAAATAATAGAAAATAAGGCTGGTTTGTATGCTGAAGAAGTACTGATACTAAATGACCTGGCACAGAAATTCAGAAAGAAACGGTTTCAAAACGGGGCCATAAATTTTTCATCGCAGGAAGTACGTTTTACGCTGGATGAAAAAGGTGATCCTATCGGCATCATGATTAAAGAAAGTAAAGAAGCCCACCAGTTGATTGAAGAATTTATGCTACTGGCAAACCGGACAGTAGCAGAAAATATTTCCAAAATAAAAATCAACAACAAGCCTTTGCCGTTTCCCTTTCGTACCCACGATGATCCGGATGAAAAAAAATTACTTCCGTTTGCGGCTTTCGCAAAAAAGTTTGGGCATAAATTTGATACCTCTTCACCCGATGCTATTGCGGCATCATTCAATCAATTGTTGAAAGATGTGAATGGTAAACCCGAACAGCATGTGCTGGAGCA
This sequence comes from Chitinophagaceae bacterium, assembly GCA_046598205.1. Classification (GTDB taxonomy): domain Bacteria; phylum Bacteroidota; class Bacteroidia; order Chitinophagales; family Chitinophagaceae; genus JJ008. The sequence goes on along the minus strand of JBKJIX010000019.1, from coordinate 6,641 downwards.
GTTGGGTATCCGCACCATGTCTAAAGCAAAATACACTACAGAGAATGTGGGACACTATGGATTAGGCTTTGAACATTATTGCCATTTTACTTCGCCTATCCGCCGCTATCCTGATGTGCAGGCACACCGGATACTGGAAGATGTATTAAAAAATAGAATTAACCCCGATAAAAAACTCGAAGAAAAATGCAAGCATACCAGTGAAAGGGAAAGGGCTGCCATGGAAGCAGAAAGAGCTTCTAACAAGTATAAGCAGGTACAATACATGAAGAATTTTCTTGGCGAAGATTTTGAAGGGGTGATAAGTGGCGTTGCCAGTTTTGGTTTTTGGGTAGAAACGGTGGAACATAAATGTGAAGGATTAATAAGTATAAACAGTTTGCTGGAGTACGATGAATTCCGTCATGTAGAATCTGATTATTGCCTGGTGGGACAACGCAGTGGTAAGAAATTCAGCATGGGAGATAAAGTGACTATAAAAGTAGTTGCTGCAAATCTTACAAAAAGGCAATTAGATTATGAGTGGGTGGCAGTGGCTGAGATGGGTGAAAACATCATTAGTAAAGAAAAAGGGAAAAGAAAAAAATAGCTGATTTTTCCCTTTATTCTGTAATTTAGTAATAACCAAATTCGGGTAAATGTCAGAAACTTCAATATTAAAAAAACAGGTCAAAAAATTTGTAGAGAAAGCTTCCGATAAGGATTTGAAGTTAATCTATAACATGTTTGAAATGAATAAGCAAAACGATTGGTGGGATGAGATTGATAAAGGACATCAGAAAGAGATAAAAGAAGCTGTTGCAGAAGCAGATAAAGGGCAGGTAATACCTCACTTAGAAATGGTGAAAAAATACAGGAAATGGTTAAAGAAGTAGTCTGGACCAACAGGGCTTCAAAAACATACTGGCAGCTTATTGAATATCTCTCTGCTGAATTTGGCAATGCTGTTGTTTCAAATTTTGTAACTACTGTGCATGATAAAATTGAACTGATTTCTTCTAACCCTTTTTTATTCAGAAAATCTTCCTCACAAAAAAATATCTTCATTACTGTTATTCATAAACGGGTAACTTTAACTTACCGCTACAGACCGATCCGGAAAAGAATTGAATTACTGGTGTTCTGGAGTACAAGAAGAAATCCCTCTAAATTCCGTTATTGATAGACATTAGAATTTTATGCAATCATTCCAACTCCTCTCCCAAAAATTCGCCTTACACTTTGACAAACGGCATTTCCCTGCCGAACCGGCTACTTTGTATGATCCCAACGAATATTTTCTCAGACTTGGTGGTAAAAGAATCCGTCCCGTTCTCTGCCTGATGGGGAATGAACTTTTTGAGGAAATAAAAGAAGATGCCTGGCATGTAGGAACAGCCATAGAACTTTTTCACAACTTTACACTCATACATGATGACATTATGGACAAAGCCCCGTTGCGCAGGGGTATGGAAACAGTTCATACAAAATATGGAGAAAACACAGCCTTGCTGGCTGGTGATGTGATGCTGGTAACTGCGTATGAAGAATTGAATAAGATAAGTATTGAGTATTTACAATCAATTCTCAGGCTCTTCAATAGAACTGCCAAAGAAGTTTGTGAAGGACAGCAAATGGATATGGATTTCGAGAAAATGGACATTGTCAGCTTCGATGCATACCTGAAGATGATAGAACTAAAAACTTCTGTCGCATTAGCGGCAAGTTTGCAAACCGGGGCTATTTTGGGTGGTGCAGGAGAAAGAAACCAGCACCTGCTATATGAGTTTGGAAAAAAACTTGGCATAGCCTTCCAGGTGCAGGATGATTATCTGGATGCCTTTGGCAATCCTGAAAAATTTGGCAAGCAGGTAGGTGGCGATATATTAGCCAATAAAAAAACATTCCTGTTGTTACATGCATTGGAAACAGCAACTGCTTCGCAACAAAAAGAATTACGCAGCCTTTTAAATACTGCACCCTCAGATAAAATCGAAAAAGTAGTACAGATATTTCATGATTGTAAAGTGGATGAATGGGCTTTGCAGTTAAAGAATAAATATCTTGATGAAGCCTTCACTCATCTTGAAGATATTGCGGTATTGTCTAAAAGAAAAGAGCCACTCAAAGAGCTGGCCCTTTTCCTGGTAAAACGAGAGCATTAATATTAACGGTAACTGGCTGCTAATTCAAAACCGTTGCTTATGCACAAAGCAATAATCACCATGTCCACCAACACACTTAAAAATAATACCGGGATAGTGATTTTTGTTGGTAATGCGGCCAGGTTTACAATTAGTGGTATTGTCATAGCAGCAATGGCAAAAGGCCAGAAGATAAAATGGTTACCCGTTAAAAGAATGGTTGCTACGGTTACAATAGTAAAAAAACATCCATGACCGGCTAGCGTAAAAGCAGTCCACCCAAAGCGGTTTTCTTCCTGGCTATCGGCCCAGTTAATAAACTTATTCCATAACGTTTTTTTAGCAGCAGCCTTACTATATGATGGTGCGTAAGCATGTTGAATTGATGTTTCCATATTATTTGTTTTCTTGGTATAAAGGTCTTATTGCCGTTGCATTTAAAAGCTGACAGGCATTTGAAGGCTAACTGATTTTCGTCATGCGGATATTTGCCACTTGCTGAAAAGAGGTAACTAAATCCCGGTTCAATCATTTTTTTTCTTACTTTGAAGAACCAAAAATCAACTGCTATGGCAAATCAACTTTTCCGTAAGAAATCCATCACCACCATTCTAAAGGATGCTGAAGCCGGTCTTCATGACGGCCATTCCATAGGACTAAAAAAAGTGCTCGGTGTCCGTGACCTTACCTTCTTTGGTATAGCTGCCATTATCGGGGCAGGTATTTTTAGTGGTATCGGTTCAGCTGCTTCCAGCGGTGGCCCCGGCGTAGTATTTCTTTATGGTTTTACGGCTATTGCCTGTGGCTTTGCAGCTTTATGTTATGCAGAGTTTGCATCCACTGTTCCGGTTTCGGGCAGTGCCTACACTTATTCTTATGTTGCCTTCGGCGAAATATTTGCCTGGATCATCGGATGGGATTTATTAATGGAGTATGCCATCGGTAATATAGCGGTGGCTATTTCATGGAGTGATTATTTTACCAACCTCATGTCTAAGGCAGGTTTACATATACCCGACTGGATGACGATGGATTATCTCTCCGCCAAAAGAGGATTTGCTGAAGGGCTTGCCGACCAGTCTGCTGCATGGACAGATGCGCCGCAGCTATTTGGTATGCGAATCATTATGGATTTGCCAGCCTTACTGATAGTTGTCTTAATTACATATATCGTATTCAGGGGCATTAAAGAATCCCGTTCCGCCAGCAACCTGATGGTAATAATAAAATTGTGTGTCATCTTTTTCGTAATCGTTCTGGGAGCCTATTATGTAAATACAGATAACTGGTCACCGTTTACACCAACTGGTTTTTCCGGGATAATGAAAGGAGTGTCGGCAGTCTTCTTTGCTTATATCGGGTTTGATGCTATATCCACTACGGCGGAGGAGTGTAAGAACCCGCAAAGGGATTTGCCAAGGGGTATGATTTATTCATTGGTTATTTGCACCGTGGTTTATATTTTATTGGCATTAGTGCTTACAGGTATGGTACATTATTCCACACTCAATGTGGGTGATCCGCTGGCTATGGTATTTGATGCGAGAGGAATGAAATTTATCGGCGGCATAGTAGCAATAAGTGCCATCATTGCCACAGCAAGTGTATTGTTGGTTTTCCAGTTGGGGCAACCAAGAATATGGATGAGTATGAGCCGTGACGGATTGCTGCCTAAAATATTTTCAAGAATTCATCCTAAGTATGGCACACCATCGTTCTCCACAATCCTTACAGGTGTTGTGGTCGCTGTTCCTGCCTTGTTCCTGAATCTCAGTGAGGTACTTTCTTTAACGAGCATCGGAACATTGTTTGCTTTTGTAATGGTATGCGGTGGAATTCTTGTTTTACAGCAACGGAAAGACAGACCGGAAAGTAAATTCAAAGTGCCGTTTGTCAATGCACAGTTTATTTATCCAGCTTTAGTGATCGCAGCAATTATACTTATTGTTAGTAATGTTCCAACTCATTTTACAGAGGATATCTGGACAAAAGATACCTGGCCTATGGCAGCATTCTGGCTGATAGCCATTATTATGGCGGTGCTGGCTTTTACCAGGAAACTTTCGCTGCTGCCAATACTGGGTATGATAAGCTGCTTCTACCTGATGGCGCAGGAAACACATAAAGTATGGATGCGGTTCCTGATTTGGCTGGTAATCGGATTGGCCATCTATTTCCTTTACAGTTACACCCATAGTAAGTTGGCTAAGAAAAAGGAATAAGGAGAGTTAATTAATTTTATCTGTCGCACATTTTTACTTCAAGTAACTTTGTGCGACTTTTTATTTTAGTAAACTTAAAATTCTCCGCCGTATGGCGGAGACAGGGGAATTATGAAGTACCAGATTGGTGATACCGTCTTAATCCTGCACTCCAATGAAGAAGGCCAGGTAGTAGATATAATGAATGATAAGATGCTAATGGTGGATGTAGGCGGAGTATCATTTCCTGTTTACATGGACCAGGTAGACTTTCCTTATTTCAAACGATTTACAGAAAAGAAATTATTCCCGGTAAAGAAAGAAAAGCAATTTGTTGATGATGTAAGAAAAGAAAAACCATCGCAGCAGAAAAAAGTAGTGGATGGGGTTTGGCTTACTTTTTTACCGGTAATGGATACCGATGAGTTTGGAGATTTGGTAGTAGAAGAATTAAAAATTCATTTAATAAACAGAACAGAAACGCCGTACAATTTTGTGTACAAACTTCATTTCTTTGGCAAACCCGATTTTGAATTGAAGAATACGGTTCACCCATTCGAAGATTTTTATCTGCATGATGTGGACTTTGCAGATTTGAACGATAGCCCTTCTTTTGAATTTGATTTCTCTTTGTTGCAGGTGGAAAAAAATAAAGCCGACCATTTTGAAACATCTGTAAAGTTGAAACCAAAACAGCTCTTTGCAAAAATTGAAGAACTGAAGCAAAAGAATCAGGCCACTTTTTCGCAAAAATTATTTGAAAATTATCCTGATAAATTGGTGGAAGACAGACCGGAGCTGGGAAGATTGGCAGCCAGGGGGTATAAAATTTATGATGCATCGAAAGGCAAACAACATTTAGAACCTGCCCGTAGCGTTATTGACCTGCATATAGAAAAACTTACAGACAACTGGAAGCGGTTGAGTAATTACGAAATACTAAGCCTTCAGTTAAAAGCATTTGAGAAATACTATTATCTTTCTATTGCCCATCACCAGCATTCATTAACAGTGATACATGGAGTAGGGGAAGGGGTGCTGCGGGATGAAATACATGATATACTGCGGTTGAAAAAAGAAGTGAAGTCTTTTGTGAATCAGTATCATCCAAATTTTGGATATGGGGCTACGGAGATTTTCTTTCAGTATTGATTTAGTTTGAGGTGAGCTACTGATCAGTAATTTTGACCATATTTGATTAATTCTTTATCAACGAATCGTTCCACTCTTTCCATTTCAGGAATAAATTTATCTGACGATGTTTGGAATAGGAAAGCAGAATTATTTTTTTGGATAACATTTATAGGATTTTTGTTAGGATAGTCGTTTTTTAAATACTCGCCATAGTATCTAACAAAAATAATTGCAGCCATTAAATCTTTAAACTCCCATTCCTCCACAATTAAATCCACATAATTTTTTTTGTTAGAAGAGTCGGAATTCTGAATATTAATTCGATGAATATTTACATTGTCAAATACTGAACAATCAATAAGTTTTAAAGTATCAACATAAAAGTTTGATGATGAAGGTCTAAAAATTATTTTCACAAAAGGTGATGTACTATCTTTTGCGGATGAGTATCCTGTCATTTTTACTTCTGTCCAAAAATTTGCAAACGATTGTGATTCTTTAGAGTTTGTATCAATACTAAGTGTTAATAAGCAAGAATCAATTGATTGTTTAATATTTCCAATAGTTTGCCCATGATTTCTCTGCTTCGACTTGCAGGAAAATATCAGGAAAGAAAGTAGGGGTAAATATATTCTTCTCATGATATGATTATTATTAAATATACGCCACATATGACAATTTTATAATTCTCTGTATTTAAGAATTAATTATTGTATTAGCTTCTGTGGTTGTGGCTTGGATACAGTCCTACTTTCGTTATAAAAAACTACTTTTGCTCTGTTACAAGCCAGGCTATCGCTTCTTATTCATTTAAGAGGAGGAAAGTCCGGACAGCACAGAGCAATGCACCGGTGAATAGCCGGCTCCCGATTTATCGGGAAGAGACAGTGCCACAGAAAATAACTGCCTTCACCCTCTCCACTTGTGGAGAGGGTTGGGGTGAGGGTGAAAATGTGAGGTAAAAGCTCACAGCTTTTGATGGTAACATCATTAGCGGGTAAACCTTGCATGCTGAAATGCCACATATAGTATCGTTTGAGGGCGGCTTGTCCAAGATCCGCCGAAAGGCGGACACGGTACAGGGTAGGCAGCTTGAGTCCGCAGTGTAAGTTGCGGAACAGATAAATGATAGCCCACAATCCGCCTTCGCCTAGGCTTTGGCGGACAGACAGAATCCGGCTTA
>JBKJIX010000223.1:0-5747 GCA_046598205.1 Chitinophagaceae bacterium | reverse complement strand
GGCCTTTATGGAATTCAACATACTCACACTTTGTTATCTTATCGGTTCAGTAACATTTATCCTCGGATTAAAAATGTTATCCAACCCTGCTACTGCAAGAAAAGGAAACTTAATTGCTGCAGCAGGTATGATAATCGCTATTCTCGGTACTATCTTTTTATATGAACAAGATGGTCAGAAACTGGGTAACTATGGCTGGATATTCGGTGGTATCACTATTGGTACAGTGATAGGTTTTCTCTCTGCCAAAAAAGTGAAGATGACAGCCATGCCGGAAATGGTGAGTATGTTCAACGGAATGGGTGGTGCTTGTGCAGGTTTGATTTCAATTGTGGAATTTAATCATTTAGTGAAGGAGCATCCGGCCGCAGATTTACCTGTTACAACTGTTTTAATTATACTGTTAGGTCTCATTATTGGTTCAGTGTCATTTGCAGGAAGCATGATTGCATGGGGGAAGTTGAATGGCAAGGTGAAAGATCTTTCATTTCCCGGTCAGCACATTTTCAATATAGTGTTGTTGCTTGTTATTCTCGGGTTGGCAGCCTGGTTAATTGGTTGGTCGCCAGCTAATCCCATAATTATTTTCTTTGCCATTTTTGCATTGTCATTATTGTATGGTGTGTTTTTTGTTTTCCCAATCGGTGGTGCTGATATGCCGGTAGTTATTTCTTTACTCAACTCTTTTACTGGTGTAGCTGCGGCTTGTGGCGGTTTTTTATATGATAATAAAGTAATGCTTACTGGTGGTATCTTGGTAGGTGCAGCAGGAACATTATTAACAATGCTGATGTGCAAAGCGATGAACCGTTCATTAACCAACGTATTGATTGGCTCTTTTGGTGGTGGAAATAAAGCAGCTGCCGGTGATGCAAAAGCACAAGGCAGTTACAAAGAAATTTCTCTCAGTGATACAGCGGTGGTGATGAGCTATGCTAACAAAGTGTTCATTGTTCCCGGTTATGGATTGGCAGTGGCACAGGCACAACATGCCTGTCATGACTTGGAAAAATTATTAGAAAGTAAAGGGGTAATAGTAAAATATGCAATTCACCCGGTAGCGGGTCGAATGCCAGGCCACATGAATGTACTGCTGGCGGAAGCTGATGTATCGTATGAGAAACTAATGGAAATGGAACAGGCCAATGAAGAATTTCCGAGTACTGATGTGGTGCTGATATTGGGTGCCAATGATGTGGTGAACCCCGCTGCAAAAACTGACCCTTCTTCCCCGATATATGGTATGCCCATACTGGACGTAGAACTGGCAAAAAATGTTATCGTTAATAAACGAAGCATGAAGCCCGGTTATGCAGGTATTGAAAATGATTTGTTCTTTCAGAAGAAAACGTCTATGTTGTTTGGCGATGCAAAGAAAGTGTTGCAGGATTTGATTGGCGAAATCAAGAATCTATAATTTCAGTATTTAAAATCAAGGCTTAATGAGAAAACAAGCAATCTGCCTGCTGGCAGTATCATTCCTTTTTGCAGCAACTGCTTCAGCACAAAAATTAATGGGCTTTACAGACGCTAATGCCACCAGGCAATTGGATTGGGAAAAACAATTTGATGCACAATTAAATCCAAAGAACCAGGATACATGGATGCAATTTCTTACTGCACATCCGCATCATATCGGATCGCCGCAGGGAAAGATAAATGCAGAGTATATGGCAGGTCTTTTCAGATCGTGGGGTTTTCAAACAGAATTGGCCGAATATAATGTACTGTTTCCAACACCAAAGTCAAGACTGCTGGAACTGTTGGGCAGCAAACCATATAAAGCAAAGCTGGAAGAATCAACCTTAAAAGAAGATAAAACAAGCGGACAAAAAACGGAACAGTTACCATCTTACAATGCTTATTCTGCTGATGGTGATGTGACGGCAGAATTAGTTTTTGTGAATCGTGGTATTCCGGCCGATTATGATGAACTGGAAAGAATGGGAGTAAGTGTAAAAGGAAAAATTGTGATTGCAAAGTATGGTGGATCCTGGAGAGGAATAAAGCCAAAAGTGGCAGCTGAGCATGGTGCCATTGGATGTCTTATATATTCAGATCCGGAAGATGATGGCTATTCACAAGGCGATGTGTATCCGGAAGGTGCATTTCGTCCAAAGGACGGAGTACAGCGGGGCTCGGTAATGGATATGCCTGTTTATCCCGGCGACCCGTTAACACCGGGAGTGGGTGCTACGAAAGATGCTAAACGATTGAATAGAAATGAGGCGATTACGATAATGAAAATTCCGGTGCTGCCAATTTCGTATGAAGATGCATTACCATTATTACAATCATTAAAAGGACCTGTAGTTCCGGTAGCGTGGCGGGGAGCATTACCCATCACTTATCATGCAGGGCCAAGTTTGGAAAAAGTGCATTTGAAATTACAGTTCAACTGGGATATAAAAACCTTGTATAATGTAATTGCAAAATTACCGGGTAGTGAATTGCCGGATGAATGGATTATCAGGGGCAATCATCATGATGGTTGGGTGAACGGTGCGGCTGATCCGATCAGTGGTATGGTTTCAGAAATGGACGAGGCCAAAGCAATCGGGGAATTAGTAAAAAAAGGATTTAAACTAAAGCGGACACTTATTTATTGCGCATGGGACGGTGAAGAGCAGGGTTTGCTTGGTTCTACAGAGTGGGCAGAAGACCACCAGGAAGAACTGCGGAAGAAAGCGGTGGCTTATGTGAATACAGATGGTAACAGTCGTGGATTTATTGGTGCAGCTGGTTCGCATACCTTAGAACCTTTCTTTAATGAAATAGCTAATGATGTTATTGATCCACAAACAGGAGTAAGTATTAAGGAAAGAAAATATGCTTCTGCTTTTGTGGCTGCGGATAAAGCCGGCAGAACAAAATTGATGGGAAATAAAACTATTAAACTGGGGGCTTTAGGTGCCGGTTCCGACTGGTCAGGGTTTTTGCAATTCCTTGGTATTGCTTCCTTAAATCTTGCTTTTGGTGGCGAAGGAAGCGGTGGTGAGTATCATTCTATTTATGATTCTTATGATCATTTTGTAAAATTTAAGGACCCGGGTTTTCAATATGGCGTTGCCTTATCAAAAACAGCAGGCAGGGTGATGATGAGAATGGCGAATGCAGAAGTATTACCACTTGATGTTAATAGTTTTTATAAAACGGTGAATGAGTATGTTACGGAGCTGAAAACATTACTCGAAACAACAAGGGCTGAAACAGAACAGGAGAATAAAATGATACAGGATAAGTTATTTGACCTGGCAAAAGACCCAACAAAAGGATTTCAATCTCCAAAACCAAAAGAGGTTGTTCCCTTTTTAAATTTCAGCGGCCTTGAAAATACGATGATGCAATTGAAAAACAGCACCGAAGAATTTCAAAAGCAATATGGCATCAGTACTCTGTTGTCAGCAGACAAGCTAAAGGAATTGAACGAAATTCTTTTCAAAGTAGAAAGAAGCCTGATCAATGAAAAGGGATTACCTCGCCGGTCGTGGTACAAACACCAGGTCTATGCACCGGGATACTATACTGGTTATGGAGTAAAAACATTGCCCGGCATTCGTGAAGCTATCGAGCAACGAAACTGGAAAGAAGCACAAGAGAATATTGAGGTTGTTTTAAAAACAATGGAAGCATATAGCACACAGGTGCAAAAAGCAACTAATCTTTTTATTAAAAGGCCGTTTTAAAATCCGATAGCTATGGGATTTCTTTCATAGTAGTTATAGTTTTGCAGGATGCAATTACCCGAACCGTTATTAAGCTCACTTGTATCAGCTAAAGGTTTTGATAAAGAATCCTTCGAAGCTATTCATTCATCCAGTGAACAGGTTACTTCAATAAGAATAAACCCTTCCAAAGAGAGCACCCAATTAACTAATATCCCAATTAACCAATTAACCAAAATTCCCTGGACTGAATCCGGTTATTATTTAGACCAACGTCCTTCCTTCACCTTCGACCCACTCTTTCATGCAGGTACATACTATGTGCAGGAAGCAAGCAGTATGTTTTTGGAGCAGGCATTAAAGCAGACTGTTGATTTAACAAGGCCAATTAAGGTGCTTGATTTATGTGCAGCACCGGGAGGCAAATCAACACATATTCAATCACTCATTTCAAAAGATAGTTTGCTGGTAAGTAATGAAGTGATTCGTTCAAGGGCCAATGTGTTAAAAGATAATATCATCAAATGGGGATGTGAAAATGTAATGGTCACCAATAACGACCCGAAAGATTTTTCAAAGCTGGAAAACTATTTTGATGTGATTGTAGTGGATGCACCATGCAGCGGCAGCGGTCTTTTTCGCCGTGACCCGGAAGCGATTAATGAATGGAGTGAAAACAATGTGCAGCTTTGCTCGCAGCGGCAGCAAAGAATTTTGGCAGATGTTTGGCCTGCTTTAAAAAATAACGGGATTCTTATTTATTCTACCTGTTCTTATTCAAAAGATGAAGATGAAGAAATAATGGATTGGCTAAGCGACCAACTGCTAACTGCCAACTGCCAACTAAGCATTAGCAGCGATTGGAATATTACAGAAACTATTTCTCAAAAAGGAAACCACGGTTATCGCTTCTGGCCGGATAAAGTAAAAGGCGAAGGTTTTTTCCTGGCCTGTTTTAAAAAAATTGTTTGCGAAGAAGAAAGCTCATTCAGATATAAAAAGAAACCAGAGCCGTTAACGAATAAAGAAATGCTCATGGTAGAGCGGTGGATAAAGAAAGACAACTTGCATTTTATTAAACATATACATACGGTCTATGCCTGGCCCGAACAGCTGGAAAAGGATTTTAGTTTTTTGCTGGAACAACTTCGGGTCATTTACTCCGGTATATTAGCTGGTGAGCTGATGCGGGATAAATTAGTACCTGACCATGCACTGGCAATGAGTAATTTGGTGATTGATACAATTAATCGAACCGAGTTGAATTATTACCATTCTATTCAATACCTGCAACGAAAAGACCTGAAAATTGAAGTGAAAAATAAAGGATGGCAACTAATTACTTACCAGCAGCATCCATTGGGCTGGATAAATGCTTTACCGAATCGTATTAATAATTATTATCCCAAGGAACTGAGGATATTAAAAGATATTTAAACGGGAAAAAAAGCAAAAAATCCACATCTTTGTAGCCAAATTCGGTTGTATGAAAAAGTTTGCCTTTTCATTTCTCTTGTTGCTGTTTAGCGTTCAATCATTGTTTGCCCAAAAAGGGGACTTGCAGGTGAAGACTGGTGACAAAGGGTTATACCTCGAACACAAAGTAGCCAAAGGGGAAAGCTTTTTTGCGGTGGGCCGTCTATATAATGTGAGTGCAAAATACCTGGCTGCTTTTAATAAGATTGATATCAATAAGGGTCTTTTGATAGACCAGAAGATTAATATCCCTCTTACGGATACTAATTTTACTCAGCAGGGAAATACTGGTACACCGGTTTATTATATCGCTATTCAAAGCCCAACGCTGGAGATGATAAGCAGCAAGGTCAAAAATGTTTCTGTAGAAAATATACGATTGTGGAATGATCTTTCGGTTACTGAAGTAACACCGGGCACTAAACTGATCATTGGTTTTCTCCAGAGCAAAGAAATGGCTTCAGTTACAATTAACAACAAACCAAAACAGGAAAAGCCGGTTGCCAAAGTAGAAGAAAAGCCAGTTGTAAAAGTGGAAGAAAAACCTGTAGTAAAAGAAGTGGCAAAACCAATTGAAGAGAAACCGGTAGTGAAACCAATTGAGGG
>JBKJIX010000030.1:0-7310 GCA_046598205.1 Chitinophagaceae bacterium | reverse complement strand
AAAGTTTTTCACGAAGAACACAACGTATTGAAAGTAAAGGAATTTTTCTTTGTGAACTTTGTGTTTTCTTAGTGTTCGTTGTGCTACGTTTACTTTTGAGACAGCCTCTTTTTATTTGTACGGCAGAGTGGTTTACCCTGTTTCCGTTACATTTACAATCACAAAATTTTACATTATGAGCAAGCTTTTCTTACTCCTTTTTTTACTGCCCGTGTTTGCTTTAGCACAAACGAAAGAAATTACTTTAGAAGACATTTATAAAAAAGGAACTTTCCGTGGCGAACAGGTCAAGGCCTATTTTGGGCAAATAAGCAAAGACCCGGAAATAAAGCCGGAAGACCTGAAAGATGAAAACGGTAAATCTATTGGTACACCCGATGATATTATTTATAGCAGCACCTACCCTACTAAAGTATTAATCCGTAAAGAAATTGAACAGATATACCGTCATTCTTCCAAAGCAACCGTTTACCTGTATGACGCTGTTTCTAAGAGACTGACAAAACTGGATAATGAAAAATTAATGCACCCTAGCCTTTCACCCGACGGCACCAAAATAGCTTATGTAAAAAATAACAATCTTGTCCTTTATGATATTGCCACCAAAAGTGCAAGAAACATCACAACAGATGGTAAATGGAACGAAATAATAAACGGCAACTGTGATTGGGTGTATGAAGAGGAATTTTCATTTACGCAGGCTTATCAATGGAGTCCAAAAGGTAGCTATATCGCCTATTACCGGTTTGATGAAAGTAAAGTGAAAGAATATCAATTCACCCAATTTGACAATACATACAATAAACAATATACTTACAAGTATCCTAAAGCCGGTGAAGAAAATTCTGTAGTTGACATTCATATTTATGACATCGTCAATAACAAATACGTAAAAGCAGATTTTGAACAAGGTGATATATATATTCCCCGTATCAAATGGACACAGGATGATAATTTACTCGTTGTGTTCTGGATGAACCGTCACCAGGATAATTTGAAACTTTTGTTAACCAACGCAAAATCGGGAGACAGCAAACCCCTTTATGAAGAAAAAAATAAATACTATATCGATATCAACGATGATTGGCAGTTTACTAAAGACGGCAAGAGCTATCTTTTTACCAGCGAAATGAATGGCTTTAACCATATCTACCTGAACAGTATGGATGGAAAAGTAAAAACACAGATCAGTAAGGGCAATTATGAAGTAACAGAAATAAACGGAGTGGATGAAGCTAATAAAATGGTTTTCTATACCATGGCTTATCCCCGGCCAATGGACCGCAACCTGTTTGTAACTGATTTTGCAGGCAAAAAAACAACACAACTGACGCAAGGACAAGCATGGCATAGGATAGTATTGAATGACAGTCTTACAAGATTTTATGATTATAAATCAGATTTGAATACACCGCAGGCAGTTACACTAAATAACCTTGTAGTAAATAAAAAGAAAGAAATAAGTATAGCCCTTGTAAAAACGGTGAATGAAAACCCTAAACTGAAAGGTAAAATTGATGAGTATGGTATTGGCAAAGCAGAATTTATCCGTGTGCCTAATAGTAAGGGCGATACATTAAACGGCTGGATGCTGAAACCTGTCAACTTCGATGCTACAAAAAAATATCCTGTACTGTTTTGTAACTATGGCGGTCCCGGTTCACAACAAGTGGGTAATCGTTTTGGTGCAGTAAGCATGTGGCACCAGTTGCTAGCCCAAAAAGGATTTATTGTTGTAAGTGTTGATAATACCGGCACCGGTTTTCGTGGTGAAGAATTTAAAAAGAAAACTTATCTGCAACTTGGCAAGTTTGAAATAGAAGACCAGATAGATGCCGCTAAATACATCGGTAATATGCCATTTGTTGACAAGAACAATATTGGTCATTGGGGATGGAGTTATGGTGGCTTTATGAGTTCGCTGGCCATAACAAAAGGCAATGAAGTATTTAGTGCAGCAGTAGCAGTGGCTCCTGTTACTTCCTGGAGGTATTATGATAACATCTATACTGAAAGGTATATGCGTACACCACAGGAAAATGCAGGCGGCTACGACAATAATTCCCCCATCAACTTTACCGATAAAATTAAGGGTAAGTACCTCATCATCCATGGCATGGGCGATGATAATGTACATTTTCAAAATGCTACTCAAATGATAACCGCTCTTGTAAAAAGCAATATTGATTTTGAAAGTGCCTACTATCCGAACAAGAACCATGGCATTTCTGGCCAGATGGATAATACTACTCTCCACCTCTGGACTAAAATGACAAATTGGATATTAGAAACCATGGGTAATGAAAACACAAAAAAACCTGCTGAACCCGTCAAACAACTTAAGGGCTTTTAAATAAGAAAATTATATTTTGTAATGAAAGGTGCCTAAATATCAGGGCATTTTTTATTTGTGAAGGAGTTATAAAAAAAGAACCCCGACTCGAAAGTCGGGGGCCCTAATCAAAAACCATTAACCATTAAACCTTATCCTATGAAAATTCGAAGCTAATATCGCTAATAATACCATAACACAAAACATTTGCTTGTCATATTTTGGCAATAACCCTAAATATGTACTTAAAACACTATTTTATTGATTCACCTCAATTCATTGGCTTGAATCTATAAAGCTCAATTACTATAACCAGGGCAAACGCATTAAAAAATAAAGCAAAAAATAGCACACGGACGCCGTCGGCCATAGCCTATGGCGGCGGACGATGACACGGATTGAACGGATTTACACTGTTTTTTTGCTTTATTCAAACTTGTAAAGTACATATCCTTATGAAAAGAAGGATAATCACAGATTTATCCGCCTGCGGCGGATAAAAAATCCGTTATCATCCGTCTTTTCCGTGTAATCCGTGTTCCCTTTTTTATTCCTAATGCACTTAGACAGATTTTAATGCGTTTGCCCAGTTACTATAACCCTTAATTGCAACAGTTTGCATAATTTCACACAGAGTCAATCAACATTTAACCGCTTGCCGGGTTATTCTATCATATGAGAAAAACAGTTGTAGCCATAACAGGAGCCAGTGGTTCCATTTATGCGGAAAACTTATTGAAAAAATTTTTAGCCGTCAAAGAGCAATGGGCTGAGCTTGCTGTAGTAATGACGGAAAATGCAAAGGAAGTTTGGAAAACCGAGCTGGCCAGCGACTCCTGGAAAAATTTTCCGGTGAAATTGTACGGCACTACTGACTTTTCTGCTCCTTTTGCGTCTGGCTCTGGTCAGTTTGATACCATGATTATTATGCCCTGTTCTATGGGTACGCTGGGTCGAATCGCTTCCGGTATTTCCAACGATCTGATAACAAGAGCAGCTGATGTTGTTTTAAAAGAAAGAAGAAAACTAATCTGTGTTGTCCGTGACACACCTTATAATCTTATCCATATCCGCAATATGGAAACCGTAACATTAGCCGGGGGTATTATCTGTCCTGCTACTCCCTCTTTTTATAGCCAGCCAAAAACTATTGAAGAAGTAGCTGCTACGGTTGTTGACAGGGTACTCGACCTTGCTGGTTTTGATATTAAAAGTTTTCGTTGGGGGAAATAAAGAATCCCGGTACTTGATAAGTTCAGTACATCGGGATTCTCTTTCAAGGGACATCATTATAAAACACTACTTAATCCGAAAATCTTCCACCGGCATTTATCCAGTTAGTTATTTTCAAACGTTCTGATGCGGGCAACAAACCACTTGGTGGCATAGCAGATGGTGTGCCATCAACAGCTCTTACTCTTATCCTGTCTTTGTTAGCTACGATATTACAATCTACCGCAAAATTCATTCCGCCACTTGCACCGCTGGCATTATGACAACCGATACAGTTACCTTGTATCACATTTTGTACTGCTAAGAATAGTGGGCCGGCAGACAAATTATTTACAACTACATTATTGGCAGAGCTGACACAATTATTTACATCTCTTGCAGAAATAGAATAAGTAGCAGCAGCCAGGTTTATAAAATTATTAGATGTCTGAAATGCTCCGGCGTTAATACTAAATGTGTACGGTCCGGTTCCGCCGGAGCCTGTTGCCACAATAGACCCATTGTTTGCTTCGCATGGCCTGTTGCCTGTTACCACTATTGATACAGTAATGGTTACACCGGCACAAGGATTAGGTGCAGTTAAAGTAAATGTTGCCGAGCCGGTACAGCCGTTAACATCTTTTGCTATTATAATATAAGCTCCGGCAGCAAGATTATTAAAATTACCTGTTGCCTGGAAAGCTCCTCCATTGATATTAAATGTAAAACCGTTACTCCCTGATGCTGATGCCGAAATACTTCCATTTGTAGCCCCAGCAGTAGTAGGATTAATTGTTGTTGCTGTTACATTAATTGTAATACCGGTACAAGGATTTGGGGCCGTTAAAGTGAACACTGTTGACCCGGTGCATCCATTCAAATCTTTTGCAACCACTGTATAAGTACCCACAGCAAGATTTGCAAAATTGCCGGAGGCCTGAAATACACCTCCATTCAAATTATAAGTAAAACCAGAACTACCAGAAGCAGTAGCACTGATACTACCATTACTAACTGTTGTAAATGTTGGATTGACAGTTGTACCGGTCACATTTATCGTTACCCCTGCACAGGGATTAATAGCTGTTAAAGTAAATGCTGTTGAACCGGTACAGCCCTCTGTATTTTTTGCCACGATGGTATATGAACCGGCTGCCAGAGCAGGAAAATTGCCAGATGCCTGAAATGCACTGCCATTAATACTATAAGTAAATCCAGAACTACCACCCGAGGCAGTTGCATTAATAATTCCATTGCTGGAACCGGTTATTGGATGTGATATTGTACCAGCAACAGTAATTGTTACTCCGGCACAAGGGTTGGGCGGAGGTGTGGTGCCGCCTTTACTTCCACATCCATATACGACCAGTTGAGAAGAAAGGAGTATTACACTCAATAAACGAAAGGAATAAGATTGTTTCACTTGTTGATTTTAATATTCAATCGGAAGGTTTTGAAAACAGGTTGTCTACCGGTCAGAAACATTATCGAATAAATTTTGGTTTTTCTTTTTTTGTGTCAAAAGGTTTTATAGCTATGGAAAATAAAACGCCACCACTATTCAGTTTTACTTTACCATATCCAATACCGCTAAGTGGTAATTTTACATAGGGTTCCGCCATAAATGAAATATGCTTGCCTAAATTCCGTTGATACCCGCCGGATAAAATAAGTGCTGAAAATAAATGCCTGTTCTCGTTTGTCAATGTCCTTTTGCGGCTGTAGGAGGGGCCAGAAGGAGTATATTTATAAGTGTAATTATATGTTTCTTCTTTCATCAGGTAAGAAGAAATGCCTGCGGTTGCAAACAAACTTTGTTTTGCTGACTTACTAAAGTTGTAGCTAAGACTGATTGGAATTTCATACACTTTACAATCAGCATCCACTTTCTCCAGGTATGGATAATAAGTATAAAAATTAGCCGGTGGGTCATAAGCATCCGGCGAAGCGGTATAAACCTTTCTACCTGAATAAAATCCGGTTCGCACCGTAAATCGGTTATTAAAAGTATAGCCAAGGCCGGCACCAGCCATCAGTTTGGTAGTACCTAATTTATCATTGCTTACAAAACTTACATCAGGAGCTGCTGAAAGAGTAAAGAAAAATGAATTGCCTTTCCTGTTTTTATTTTTTGGGAGGTTAAGGTCATTATTTTTTTCTGCTAATTCACTTTCATTTTTCAGAATAGCAATTTTTGCAGGTTCATTTGCTACCGGGCTTGCATTTGCGTCTGTAGCTTTATCCGCAACGACTCTTTCGCTTATGTTTTTATCAGTAGTAATAACATCATTGACAGGGATGGAAGTTGTCGCAATTGCTACAGGGATAGTTGTCTCTTTATCATTTGTTTTATCTTTTGTATCATTATTCTGCCATCGGCTTTGCATACCGGCCGTTGTTATTGGCTGAACATTTTTTGTTTTTATTTCAAGCTGATTTATAACAGGTTTATCATTGCTTATATTTTGATTGCTATTTTTATTCCCGTTCAACACAACAGGTTGACTTATCCCCGGAAAATCAGTAACTGATTTTTTACTGCCGGTTTCCGTGCTATTCTTTGTATCAACCTTTATTTCCACTACATTATCATTGTTTGTCTTCTCTGTACCAGGCTCAGTATCTGATGGCAAATTGACTGTTTGTTTTTGTTGAACAGTTTGTTCAGTAGCTACGATTGTTTTATTATTCTTCCATGGTTTGGCAATGATAAGGCCAGCACCTGCCAAGCTCAAAAAGAGCAGCAGGAAGAAAAGAAACCTTCTCCTGTTATCTTCTTTTTGTGGCAGATGTTTGTTCAGCAGCTTTTCCATCTTTGCCCATGCCCGTTCATCATAAGCCGGGTGATGGTGATCAGCCGCTTCTTTTACTTTGTTATCAAATTTTTCAAACTGCATTTTTAGCAATTGGTATTTCGTTTTGTTTAAATAATATTTTCTGCAATTGTTTTCTTGCTTTGGAAAGATTGGACTTGGAAGTGCCAATGGAAACTCCTAATTGATTAGCTACTTCTTCATGACTCATCCCTTCTATTACAAATAAATTAAAGACTGTCCGATAACCTGGCGATAGTTCCTGCACAGCCATGATAATCTCGTCGTATGATAATTTATCTATAGCATCCTCACTTATTGTTGCCACCTGGTACACCACATTATCCAATTGTGTTACCATTCGGTGTTTATGGTTTTTTCGGAAATGGTCAATAGCTGTGTAAACCATTATTTTCCGCAGCCATCCTTTAAAAGAACTGACCACATCGGCGTAAGCCGGTTTGTAATGATGTATTTCCTTGAAAATTTTCAGAAAGCCGTCGTTCAGGATTTCAACAGCGTCATCCTGTTTATTGGCATACCGGTCGCAGATGGCCATAGCATACCCATAGAAAGAGCTGTACAATACTTTCTGGCTCTCCCTTTTATTGAGTGCACATGCCTCAACATGATAGGTCAGTTCATCTGCAGACAGCAAATTTTGGTAGTGTTTGGTTACTAATCGGACACCTATATTAATAGGTTGCCTTCCATTAAATAAAGGATATGTAAGTTACTCCATTATTTGAACCCGGACTGTACGTTATTTCGACTGATTATCCAGCCAATTATGTTGTTGCAATAGTGCAAATATTTTACTCCGGATTTCTTTAATAGGTTTGGGAATGTTGCAAAGCAGGATATAGAACACTTTTTTCTCTGGCAGCCAGCAATAATCGCTGATAAAACCGCCTTGTGAGCCAGTATGACCTATCAAATTCAATCCCATTTCT
>JBKJIX010000200.1:0-20299 GCA_046598205.1 Chitinophagaceae bacterium | reverse complement strand
AGCCAGTTACTGGATACCGTGCAACGCAGAACGTTCCGGTACTTCTGGGAATTTGGTCACCCCATTAGTGGTATGGCCCGGGAACGGAATTCCAGTGGTGATCTGGTAACCACCGGCGGTACTGGCTTTGGAATCATGTCAATCATAACTGCGGTAAATAGAAATTTTATAACAAGGACCGAAGGAAGAGACCGCATTTTAAAAATTACTAACTTCTTAATAAATAATTGCACCCGTTATCATGGTGCATTTGCACATTGGATTAATGGTGCAACAGGTGCCACTATTCCATTCAGCCCAAATGATAATGGCGCTGACCTGGTAGAGACTGCTTATTTAATTAATGGATTGATCACTGCCCGTCAATATTTCAATACAGCCGATGCAATTGAAATTGAACTTCGTAATAAGATCAACACTATCTGGAACGGTGTGGAATGGAGCTGGTTCAGACAAAACAATCAAAATGTTTTGTACTGGCATTGGAGCCCTACACTGAACTGGGTCATTAACCAGCAGGTCAGGGGGTGGAATGAAGCACTGATCGTTTATGTCCTTGCTTCTTCATCTCTTACAGATTCTATACCTAAAGTGGTATATGATAATGGCTGGGCCGGCAATGGAGCCATTCGTAATAATAATACCTATTATGGGTATCAATTACCGTTAGGACCTTCCAATGGCGGCCCCTTATTTTTTGCCCATTATTCCTTTCTTGGTATTAACCCAAATGGGTTGATGGATGCGTATGCCAATTATCAAACACAGACTACCAATCACACCAAAATAAATTATGAATACTGTAAAACTAATCCCAGGGGGCATTATGGCTACAGCAATTTATGCTGGGGGCTTACTGCCAGCGATATTCCCACAGGGTATGGTGCTAATGAACCCAATAATGACCGTGGAGTTATTGCACCCACCGCAGCTCTTTCATCTTTTCCATATACACCAACGGAATCTATGAACGCATTGAAATTCTTTTATTATAAATTGGGAAATAAATTGTGGGGCCCATACGGTTTTTATGATGCGTTTAGTTTTAAAGACGGCTGGTTTGCCAATTCTACACTGGCCATTGATCAGGGTCCCATTATAATTATGATAGAAAATTACCGCAGTGGATTATTGTGGAATTTATTTTCGGGGGCTCCTGAAATAAAAAATGGATTAAGAAGACTTGGCTTCACAGCACCTTATTTATAATCATAAGTGCTGATGATGAAAAAAAATATCATTCCGGCCTCTCTGGTTTTATTCGTTGTATTGTATTCTGCCTGTAGTAACCAGAAGAGAATAGTTATTGGCCGTGTTGAGATGACGGCAGCTGATTCAATTATTTTCACTACAGTACAACAACAAACATTCAATTATTTTTTAGAGGGTGCCGAACCTATAAGCGGTTTGGCAAGAGAAAGAATTCATATAGATAATATTTATCCGGAGAATGATAAAAACATAGTTACCAGTGGCGGTGCTGGTTTTGGAGTGATGGCAATATTGGTTGGCATTGAGAGGAATTTTATTAGCAGGGAAGAAGGAAGAAAGCAATTAGAAAAGATTGTTCGTTTTTTAGAAACTGCGGACAGGTTTCATGGTGCATGGCCACATTGGTGGAATGGCGAAACGGGAAAAGTAAAACCATTCAGTAAAAAAGATGATGGTGGTGATTTGGTAGAAACATCATTTATGATTCAGGGCTTACTTTGTGTTCGTCAGTATTTTAATAAGGGAAATGATGCAGAAAAAAAATTAGCCGCAAGGATTGATAAATTATGGAGAGAAGTAGAATTTGATTTTTTTCGAAATGGAAAAAATGTTTTGTACTGGCACTGGAGTCCTAACTATGGGTGGCAAATGAATTTTGCAGTTCGTGGATATAATGAATGTCTCATTATGTATGTACTGGCAGCTTCATCACCCACACATGGCGTACCTGCCGAAGTGTATCATGAAGGTTGGGCAGAGAATGGAAAAATAAAAGGTACTTCATCATACGGCGGCTACTCGTTGAATATGCGTTACCAGGGCAATCCACCACAGGGCGGCCCATTGTTCTGGGCACATTATTCTTATCTTGGGCTGGATCCAAGAGGGTTGAAAGATAAATATGCCGACTACTGGCAGGAGAACACTAATCTTTCTCTCATCAATTATCAATGGTGTGTGGATAATCCTAAAAAGTTTAAAGGGTATGGCCACAACAACTGGGGATTAACATCCAGTTATTCAATAACAGGCTATGCCGGTCATGCCCCAAATATGGAAAATGATTTAGGTGTTATTAGTCCAACGGCAGCTTTATCATCGTTCCCTTATACACCAAAACAATCGATGGCTGCGATGAAACACTGGTTCGCCGATGGGCAGATGAAAGATAAAATCTGGGGTATCTATGGTTTTTATGATGCATTTAGTGAACAGGAGAATTGGTTTGCACCAAAATACCTGGCAATAGACCAGGGGCCGATAGTGGTGATGATGGAAAACTATCGTAGTGGCTTATTGTGGAATTTATTTATGAGTTGCCCGGAAATAAAAGAAGGATTAAAGAAACTGGACTTTGATAGCCCTTGGTTGAAAAAAAAATAGAACTATTTTACCGAAAGTTTAAAAATATACGATGAAAAAAATTATTCTTATAGTATTTGTATTTGTTTCTTTTTCTGCCATTGCACAAAACGTAAACGATGCGAAGATGAATACATTCGTCAGCAATCTGATGAAGAAAATGACGTTGGATGAAAAAATTGGCCAGTTGAACTTACTTACACCGGGTGGTGGCATTGCTACCGGTGCGGTTGTCAGCAGCGATGTGGAGAAAAAAATTAAGGAAGGAAATGTTGGTGGACTCTTTGGAGTAATTGGAGTAGATAAAATAAAAGTAGCACAAGACTTTGCGGTCAACCAGAGTCGGTTAAAAATTCCATTGATATTCGGTTCGGATATTATTCATGGCTACAAAACTATTTTCCCGATTCCATTGGCTCTTTCCTGCAGTTGGGATATGAAAATAATCGAACAAAGTGCAAGAATTGCGGCGGTAGAAGCAACAGCCGATGGATTATGCTGGAATTTTTCGCCGATGGTAGATATTGCCCGTGATGCCCGTTGGGGCCGCATTGCTGAAGGCGCAGGCGAAGACCCTTATCTGGGTTCACAGGTGGCTGTAGCGATGGTAAAAGGCTACCAGGGAAATGATTTGGCAAAAGACAATACGATGATGGCTTGTGTAAAACATTTTGCTCTGTACGGTGCCGCAGAAGCAGGCAGGGATTATAATACAACCGATATGAGCCGGGTGAAAATGTATAATGAATACTTACCACCTTATAAAGCTGCTATTGATGCAGGTGTTGGAAGTGTGATGAGTTCGTTCAACGAGATTGATGGCATTCCTGCAAGTGGTAATAAATGGTTGTTGACAGATTTACTAAGAAAACAATGGGGCTTTAAAGGGTTTGTTGTTTCAGATTATACATCGGTAAATGAAATGATAGCACATGGCATGGGGGATTTGCAAACTGTTTCTGCATTGGCATTAAGAGCAGGGTTAGATATGGATATGGTTGGCGAAGGATTTTTAACAACCACAAAAAAATCGTTGCACGAAAAGAAAGTAACGCTGCAGGAAATTGGCCAGGCGTGCCGCCGCATCCTCGAAGCAAAATATAAATTGGGGTTATTTGATAATCCTTACCGCTATATTGATATTAATAAACCGGCAAAAGAAATATTGACAGCACAAAGAAGGAAGGAAGCAAGAGAAATTGCTGCTCATTCATTTGTGTTATTAAAGAACTATAATCAAACGTTACCACTTAAAAAATCCGGCACTATCGCATTAATTGGTCCGCTGGCTAATGATCAGAGTAATATGCTGGGCACATGGGCTGTATCAGGAGATTCCAAATTGTCTGTATCAGTAATAGAAGGAATGAAAAATGTAGCTGGAGCTAATGTTAATGTTCTTTTCGCAAAGGGTGCTAATATCACAGACGACAGTTTGTTGGCTAAAAAAGTAAATGTATTCGGAACAAGGATAGAAATTGATAAACGAACACCCGACGAGATGCTGAATGAAGCATTGGTAATGGCTAATAAATCTGATGTGGTGGTGGCAGTGGTTGGCGAAGCATCTGAAATGTCGGGTGAAGCAGCAAGCCGCACAGATATTACTATACCGGAAAGTCAAAAGAAATTAATAGAGGCACTGGCCAAAACAGGAAAGCCCTTGGTGTTAGTGTTAATGAGCGGAAGACCATTGGCTATTCCCGAAGAAAATCAATTGGCTGCTTCAATATTACAGGTGTGGCATGCAG
Organism: Chitinophagaceae bacterium; assembly: GCA_046598205.1. GTDB lineage: Bacteria > Bacteroidota > Bacteroidia > Chitinophagales > Chitinophagaceae > JJ008. Next base: position 15,974 of record JBKJIX010000200.1, on the reverse strand, counting down.
GTACCGAAGCTGGTAATGCTATTGCTGATGTATTATTCGGTAACTATAACCCATCCGGAAAATTATCGGTATCATTTCCGGTAAACGTAGGACAGGTACCTATTTATTATAGCCAAAAAAATACCGGCAGGCCATCCTCAGCAGAGTCGCCAAAATTTCAATCTAACTATTTAGATGCACCCAATGCACCGCTATTTCCTTTTGGTTATGGATTAAGTTATACCACCTTTTCTTATGGGGATATTTCATTGAGCAGTACTTCGATGAAAATGAATGAGGCAATTACAGCTTCTGTTACAGTTACCAATTCTGGTAAGTACGATGGTGAAGAAGTAGTACAGTTATATATCCGTGATTTGGTAGGAAGTATTACCAGACCCCTGAAAGAGCTGAAAGGCTTCCAAAAAATAAAATTGAAAGCAGGCGAATCAAAAAAAGTAAACTTCACAATAGCTGTTAACGACCTTAAATTTTATAACAGCGATTTGAAATTTGTGGCAGAACAGGGAGATTTTAAACTGTTTATTGGCGGCAATTCGAGAGATGTAAAGGAAATGAATTTTAAATTGCAATAACCATGATAAAGCGGTTGCACTTATTTACTCTTTTGTTTTTATGCAGTATCCTCGCTGGGGCACAGGATGTAAGCCTGTATCAAAAGCATCTTTATATTAGCGGTAATGATACTATGCCTTACCGGTTGCTGCTACCAGATAATTATGATACAGAAAAAAAATACCCACTCGTCTTTTTTCTGCATGGCGCCGGCGAAAGAGGGAATGATAACGAACTGTAGTTAGTACATGGAGCTAAGTTGTTTTTGAAAAAAGACGTAAGAAAAAATTTCCCTGCTATCGTTGTATTTCCACAATGTCCTGCCAGTAGTTTCTGGAGCAATGTAAATTTTATCAGGGATAGCAGCGGTAAAAGAACTTTCATTTTTCAGGAGGCTGGAGAACCAACCATCGCAATGAAACTGGCGCAGGATTTATTAATGAGTATTCTCAAGACGTATCCAATCACAAAAAAGCAAATCTATGTTGGCGGCCTCTCCATGGGCGGCATGGGAACGTTTGAAATAGTGAGGCGAAATCCAAAATTATTTGCTGCTGCTTTCCCTATTTGTGGCGGTGCCAATGTATCTACCGCACCATTACTCAAAAAAACGAAATGGTGGGTGTTCCATGGAGGAAAAGATGATGTTGTGCCGCCAAAATTGTCAGAAGACATGGTTGAGGCAATTAAAAAACAAAAAGCAACGGTAAAATTCACTTTGTATCCAAACGCTAACCACAATAGCTGGGACCCTGCTTTTGCAGAACCGGAATTATTATCCTGGCTTTTTGCACAACGTAAGTAGAACAATAGATTTATTACATGAAGAATTTATTTCTTGCTGCATATATTATCCTTTTTGCATCTTGTGTTTCTTCACAAAAAAATACAAGCATGTTAAATTTGCAGATAATTCCGTATAGCACTTCGTGTTGCCAGGAAAAAGAATAGCCTGCCGGAAAATTATATTGCAGCACTAAAAAGACGCCATTAGTCTTGGCTGCACTGGTTATGAGTTTGATATTTGCTTCCCCGCCGAGTCTCCAAACTTACAACTTCGAAGCCGATGTCTCACCGCCCGGCCTTGTGGGTGGGGTGGACTCGGCGTTGCTACTCAACGGCTTGGTCAAATCTATATTTGTCAGTTCACAATAATTCAATACTGGTTTTAAAGCCTTTTAGCAAAGCCGTTGCAATTTCAAACTTTTCGTTTATTCGCCTTAAATTGTAAATCAATCAGAGATATTAAAGCATCATTTTTACTGAAAACATTTCGACATGATGAGAAATTGTAAAATTTTCTGCAGGTGGTTGCCCTTCATTATAGCAGCAGTAGTAATGCTAGCATCCTGTACCGCCACAAAAAAAAGTACAACAATAGAGTTTGCGGAAAATCCTGTAATAGCCCATCGTGGTGCCTGGAAAAAGAATAGCCTGCCGGAAAATTATATTGCAGCACTAAAAAGACGCCATTAGTCTTGGCTGCACTGGTTATGAGTTTGATATTTGGATGACAGCAGATGATTCTCTAATCATCAATCATGATCCGCATTCTAATAAACTGGAAATTGAAAAAATAATACTATACATTAGTCAGCACCCTCTTCGCATTCGCATACACTTTCTTCTCCTTCCTCTTATACCACCACTTCGGCACAGTCTTTTTCATAAGCGTATCAATATTGCGCATACCGATCAGGCTCCAGATGCCTTTTACTTTGCCTGCAATAGATGGCTGCAGGGCACGGAGGCTCATAGCAAAACCGCTTTCTAAATATTCCATATGGTGCCAATAACCGGCTGGCATAAATAAAGTGTCGCCGGGCTCTAAAATAAAATCAAAACCTTCGGCCAATTTCAACGCCGGAAATTTTTCATAATCAGGTGAGCCGTTTTGTTCGTAGTAGTGAGAAAAATCGGCAAGGCTCAACACTTCATAAGGTTTGCGGTAAAGTTTGTACTGTTCTTTATTGGGGAACATCAGCACCCTTTTTCTGCCGGCAAACTGTGTGTGCAGTATATGGGAGAGGTCAATATCGTAGTGCATGTGGGTAATGCTGCCGGCACCGCCGGTAAACAGCATCGGGTATTTTTTTACAAAGCCCTTCATCAGGTGTTCCGGCCAGGCAAAATCTTTTATCAGTTGCGGGGCATGGTCAAAAATATTGAAAAGGAATATCCGCCAGGCAGCAGGGCCACTGCTGATCATGTCAATATATTCACCAAAGGTCTTGTAATCGTCGGCAGTATTGATGGGAGTGTAAGCGTCGCTTTTTACATTGTTATAAAGTGGTACTTTCTTATCGCCCACTAATTGCTTAAAGTAATCCCAGTTCCATTTGGTATTGGCTGGCCAGTTGTGCGACAGGTTTTTGATGACCACAGGCACACCGGGGCGGTAATAGTCTCTTTTAAACACCTCTGGATCAATCGTATCAAAGGTGGCTACCGGCTTTAACTGCATGATAATTCTTTAGTTTTACAAAGATAAGCGGCGGTGAAAATACGAATTGCCGGGTAAATGGAGTTTACCAGTAATCTATTTGTTAAAACCCTGTATTTTTAAAGAGAACGATTAACCATGTTATTACAAATTCACCCTGAAAACCCGCCACCACGACTGATAAAACAAGTAGTGGAAAGCCTGCAAAAAGGCGGCATCATCATTTACCCCACCGATACGGTGTATGGCCTGGGCTGCGACATATTGCAGCAAAAAGCCGTGGAAAGGATATGCCGGATTAAGAATGTTGAACCTAAAAAGGCACAATTATCTTTTGTTTGCAGCGACCTGTCGCACCTGAGTGATTATGCAAAACCTTTATCCAACCCTACCTACCGGCTGCTGAAAGAGTATTTGCCCGGACCCTACACTTTTATTTTACAAGCCAGTAAGCTGGTTCCCAAAATTTTGCAAAGTAAAAAAGATACAATCGGGCTTCGCATTCCTGCCAATAATATTGCCATGGCGATAATTAAAGAACTGGGGCGGCCCATCCTCAGTGCATCACTGCCCGGAGAAATGGTGGAAGACAGTACCGACCCGGAAGTGATGTACGAAAATTATATGCATGAAGTGGATTTTGTAATTAATGGTGGTATCGGAGGCATGGTGCCTTCTACTGTTGTTGATTGTACAGGTGATGAGCCGGTGCTGATAAGGGAAGGGCTGGGAGAGTGGAAGGGTTGATCTCCTTAGATTATTAAAAACAAGCACTGTTTCAAAAATATTTTCAACACAGGTATAGCAGGAAAAATGGCTGCACGGAGTATCGGTTTACAATTTAGCTCTCTCTGTGAAAGTCCATTACTCTGTTTCTCCTATGTTTGAATATTTTTCTTTTCCAACAACTAAAACAATGCTGGCTGAAGAGCCTTCAACCGGAAGGTTTTACGATGATATTTGCATTGGCCATACATTTCTATTGCAATACGATGCGTGGCAGTGCCATAACCCTTGTTGCTGTTCCAGGCATAGTGTGGAAATTCATAATGCAGTTTCATCATGTATTCATCCCGGTAGGTTTTAGCAAGGATGCTGGCAGCTGCAATGGAAGTAAAGAGAGCATCACCCTTAATGATACAGCGATGAGGGATTTTTTTATATGTAATAAAGCGGTTGCCATCAATTAATAATAACTGTGGTTGCTGATTCAATTTATCTAGCGCAAGGTGCATTGCTTTAAATGAAGCTTTCAGAATGTTTATCTCGTCTATTTCATTATTATCAATACTGGCTACCGCAAAATGGATAGCTGATGCTTCAATAATTGTTCTTAACTCGTTCCTGTTTTTTTCAGTTACCTGTTTGGAATCATTCAGCAGCGGATGAAAAAAATCTTTTGGTAAAATAACAGCCGCTGCAAAAACTGGTCCGGCCAGGCAGCCACGGCCAGCTTCATCACAACCGGCCTCCATCAGCTCGTCCTGGTAAAAAGGTTTTAGCATTGGGTTGCAATTTCATAAATATTGTTCAACAAACCGTATTTCCGGCATTGTTGGTCAACTAACTTTGCGTCCGCTATGGGAAATGCATCAAATCGTTCATCAAAACCGGTTGCTATCTGGCTACTCATTGGGGTTGGGATGATTATTATTCAAATTTTATTGGGCGGCATAACAAGGTTAACTGGTTCTGGCTTATCTATTACAGAATGGAAACCCATCATGGGGGCATTACCACCCATGAACGACCAGGACTGGAATACCGCCTTTGAAAAATATCAGCAGATTGCACAGTATAAATATGTCAATTCACATTTCACCATCGGCGATTTTAAATTCATTTATTTCTGGGAGTGGTTTCACCGGGTTTGGGCAAGGTTGATAGGCGTGGTGTTTATTATTCCTTTTGTCATCTTCATAATACAGAAACGGTTCAAGAAAGAGATGATAAAGCCAATGATCATTCTTTTTTTACTTGGTGCAGTGCAAGGGTTGGTAGGTTGGATAATGGTGCAAAGTGGGTTGGAAGATTCTGAATTGTTATATGTAAGCCATTATAAACTGGCTATTCATTTTGTACTGGCTCTTGGATTGTTGTGCTATACTTTATGGTTTGCTTTTGATTTATTGATACCCAACAAACAGATTGTTGTTCATCAGCCATTACGAAAATTTGCTAACTGGCTAGTTGTATTGTTAGTTGTTCAACTTATTTATGGAGCTTTTATGGCGGGATTAAAAGCGGCTATAGTAGCACCCACCTGGCCTTCCATCAATGGCACCTGGTGGCCATCAAATGTTCATTCGCTGGGTAACAGGGAGTTTTCCGGACTTTCTTTTTTAACAGATAACCCGTTGGTGATACACTTCATTCACCGCAATCTTGCTTATATCATTTCTGTTTTAATTTTCATTTGGTGGTGGCGGGCCAATAAGGTGCAGGGAAGCAAATTATTTCAAAAGACAAAGGCACTGCCTTTGCTGATTGTGTTGCTGCAAGTAGTATTGGGTGTTCTTACTGTTTTAAACGCAGTGGATACAAAAGCTTTCCTTTGGTTGGGTGTGGCGCATCAGTTTGCAGCCATGTTACTGTTGCTTTCATTGGTTTGGGTGCTTTACCTGGTAAGAAAAAAGGATGTTCACAGGTAGTTATATCTTCATTTGACCAACCAGCTATTTAGTAGTATTTTAGTTGCAACCATTTATCATTTCTTATGAAAGCCTGGCTACGGGGATTTTTCTATTCCTTTCCCATACAGTTAGTGTTCTTGCATGTCAGGAAATACCAGGTGCTGTTGTTATTCTGGTTTGTACTCTTTGCTGTTGTTAACGGAACGTTCATGAAAACATTTGGTGCCGACTCATTGTTTCTGGCACCGGAATATCTTGGGAATGTTAATTCCATTAGTTCCGCCATTGTCGGTGCTTCTATCGGTATGTTTATTATGAGTTGGAATATCGCTTCCTTTATTCTCTTTAGCCGGCACTTTCGTTTTCTCGCTGCCACTACTAATCCCTTTTTAAAATATTGTATCAACAATTCCATTATTCCCGGAATCTTCCTGGTATTTTATTTTATAAAAGCATACCAGTATGATCATTACAAAGAACTCATCCCTGCCACTGAAATTTTGTTCTTGTTCGGTGGTTTTGCAGCCGGGTTAATTTTTTTACTGGCTGCCTCATTTATTTATTTTTTCCGGGCCGACAGATCTATACTTCGCCGGATGATGCCGATAATCAGCAACCCAAAATCTTATATCACCCACCTTGGCACGGTAAAAGAAATCTATCATGGCGCACCACTGATGAAGGTAGAGTGGTATTTTGAATCACCACTGCGTTTACGGCCTGCCAGGGATGTTTCGCATTATACCGATGAGTTTGTTGCATCTATTTTTAAGCGGCATCACTTTGCTGCTATCCTTTCGGTGTTTGCTGCTTTCTTGTTTCTTATCACTATTGGTTTTTTGCTCGACAGTGCTTTTTTTCAATTACCTGCTGCCGCCAGCATTACTATTTTTTTTTCCATTTTAATTGGTGTGGCCGGTGCCATTACTTATTTTTTGCAAAGCTGGAGCATTCCTTACCTCTTAGGTCTTGTATTGCTGCTCAATGTTTTTTACAAGTTTGACTGGATCGATCCCCGCAACAAAGCTTACGGCCTCAACTACTGGAATAAAAATGAACGTCCTGCTTACACCAGAGAAGGATTGCTGGCACTTGGCAGTAAAGAAAATATGGAGGCTGATAAGCAGAATATGATTAGCATTTTAAACACCTGGAAGAAAAAACAACACAGCGACAAACCATTGCTGGTGCTGATGAATACCAGCGGTGGTGGTCACCGCAGCGCTACTTTTACCATGAGTGTTTTGCAACACCTTGACAGTATTACCAAAGGCAGCATATTTAAAAAGACATTTTTGATCAACGGTGCATCAGGAGGAATGATTGGTGCTGCTTATTTCCGGGAATTATATTTGCGCCGGCAAAAAGGGCAGAACATCAACCTACAGGATCAGCAATATATAAATGACATTGCCGGTGATTTATTAAATCCTTTATTCACTTCTTTCTTTGCAAGAGACCTGATTGCCCCGGCACAAAAATTTAGTGTGGGTTCTTACAGGTATGTAAAAGACAGGGGTTATGCTTTTGAACAAAAACTCAACAGTAATACAAGAGGATTTTTGAATAAACAACTAAAAGATTATGTGGCCGATGAAAAGGCAGCCGATATTCCGTTGATGTTTTTTAATTCGGTGGTAACAAGGGACAGCCGAAAAATGATAATCAGTACACAACCTGTTCGTTTTATGATGCAGGCGCCACAGGATACTGCCAATACACCGGCCGTTGATCCGGATGCAGTTGATTTTACTACTTTCTTTGCAAAGCAGGACCCTTTCAGCATCCGTATGCTGACAGCTATGCGGATGAATGCAACATTCCCGATTGTATTGCCCAATGTATGGCTGCCATCCAACCCGGTGATAGATGTAATGGATGCCGGTCTCAGGGATAATTATGGTCAGGAAACTACATTACGTTTTTTAGTTTCATTCGATGATTGGATAAAAGAAAATACCAGCGGTGTGCTTGTTATCCAGATAAGGGACCGGACAGCCGGCGGTTGGGAAGCTCCTTATTTGTCAGATGATATCAGCGACCATGCCACTAAACCATTTTTACTGTTACAGCATAACTGGTTTAAGATGATGGAATATTTTCAAAATGATATGCTGAACTATTACATCACCCGGAGCGGAAGCCCGGTTTATAAAATTGCTTTTCAGTATGCGACAGATAATGAAGAAAATAAAGCGGCATTGAATTTCCATCTTACAAAAAGAGAAGAAAAAGACATAATGCTTTCTATTAATTCCCCGTCGAATCAAAAAAGCTTTCAGCGGACACTTGAATTATTCAAACCACGAAATGTTGCAGATACACTTAAGGTTGAATAAGTCGAAAACACTTTTTCTTTACTTCAATAGTTAGTTTTTCCGGGGTTTCCGCAAGGTCGCCATTTTTCTATATTGCAAATTAGTTTATAACTTACGTTGCATGAGTATAAGAGATACAATAAAAAAAGTATGGTTCAGTTTGTATGATTCAGGCCGTATCGTATTGCTTGATTATAAAATGAAACCAAAAAGGCTTTATACAGAAGAAAATGACCGTCCGCATAAAAAGCTTTATGAGATAATAAATAAAAGCAAAGGAGAATACCAGGAGTTATTGGAAAAGGTTCTAAAATATAAATCGGTTTTTGCTTCAATAAAAGAAGATAAAGACCTTAGTGATGAAAATGAACCAGGTTGGAACAATGGGCATTTTCCGGGGCTTGATATTATTATGCTGTATTCTCTAATTGCTGAACTAAAACCGGCGAAGTATGTTGAAATAGGCGGAGGCACTTCAACGAAAGTTGCTTTCAAATCCAAGAAAGACAATGCTTTAAATCTTGAGATAATAACGATAGACCCGGAGCCAAGAAAAGATATTTCAAAACTAACCGGCAAAAATTACAAGGAAGATATTCAAAAAGTTGACCCCGAAATATTTAATAATTTAAGAGAGAATGACATAGTTTTCTTTGATGGGACACATACACTTTTCCCCAATTCGGATGTGATGTGGTTTTTTTTGGAAATTCTTCCCAACTTACAAAAAGGGGTAATAGTACAAATTCATGATGTCTATTTGCCTTACGATTATCCTGATTTTATGTGTGCCAGATTTTATAGCGAACAGTATATACTCGGAGCTTTATTGCTAAGTAATACGGACAAGTATGAAATAATCTGCCCTAACTATTTTATTTATACAGATAAAGGTTTAAGTAATTTATTGAAACCAATTTTTCAATTAGATGCTTTGAAAAACGTAGAAAGACATGGAGGGTCATTTTGGATTAAAATAAAATAATTTATATCAGCAGGGCTGAATAAGCCTAAAACATTTTTTCTTTACTTCAATAGCTAATTTATCTGGAGTTTCTGCCGGGTCGCCGTCAATATGCAGTGGTGCCTGCGAAAGATTGAGGATGCTGAGTTTATCTGTTTGAAAATATATGACCCCACCTTTTTTCTCTTCGATACTTCCTGTTTGTAATTTATTTTTACCACGGATTTGTTTCAATGTTTGCAGCAACACACTCATTTTGCTTTGATTGGTAACGATTACAATATCGAGCAATCCATCAGTGAGGCTGGCTTTTGGGGCAATAGTAAAATTGTTGCCAAACTGGTTGCTGTTGGCAATGCTGATAAAATATGCATCCGTAGTAAATGTTTTATTATTTACCGTTAGCTCAAATGAATATGTTTTAGCGGAGAAAAAATTCTTTATTACCTGTTTTACATAAGTTGTTAAACCCCGTTTAGGTTCTTTTGCAAAATCATGTGCTACTTTTGCATCAAAGCCTACACCACAAAGCATACAGGCAAACTGGTCATTAATATAAAAGCCATCAATTGCAGATGGCTTTCCATTGAAAATAATATCTAATGCCTTAGCTGGTTCTTTGGCAATTTTTGCTGTATAGGCCAACCCGTTTCCAGACCCACAGGGAATAATGCCAAAGTTTACATTACAATCCATCAGGCTGCTCACTACCTGGCTTACTGTGCCATCACCACCAGCGATAATTACATCCGTTGTTTTATACTCTTTAATAACAGGGTATAAAAAAGAATAATTGCCACTGGCAACCGAAGGAAAAACAAGGAAAGGGATATTTTTTGACTTTGTTTTTTTTTCAATAAACAAATGCAGGTCTTTTTTAGTCCTGGTGCCGGAAATAGGATTGATGATGTAAATAATATGCTGCATGTGCTAAAGTAGCTGCAAGGTACACAAATGTACCCTTCGCATTCGTATGGCGATATTGGGATCAAGTGGTGAAATAGTGGTATATATTTTTACTTGCTTTTTTCCGGCAAAAGCTTTTTGCAATTCAGCTAATGAGATTTTTGCATGTGTAATACTGTCTTTTCTCAGCAATTCATTATCCATTTCATCTACCAAATGAAAGTATCGCATCCAGGTATTTTTTTCATCTTCTGCAAAGAGTATTTCAAGGTTGCCTGATTTTTTCCATTCAGCGGAACTTATTTTTTTCACATTTTTTACCGCATTTTCCTGGCGGGTGGAAAGTATTGTTTTATTATTAAGCCTGATTATCCAACTACCACTTTGTGCAGCAAGAAGCAAGGTTGAAAAAAGCAAACCTGTAAGGAGTATAATTTTTTTCATAATAATTGATAAGTCAATGACTGTACCAAAGTGCCGGTAAGAAGTTAAAAAGAATGTAGCGATAAAATGTATTTACCATCTTATTAATGCACTGGCCCAGGTAAAGCCACTCCCAAATGCAGCGAGACAAACAAGGTCGCCATCTTTTATTTTCCCGGCTTCCCATGCTTCGCACAATGCAATAGGAACAGAAGCCGCCGTGGTGTTACCAAATTTTTGAATATTATTATATACCTGGTCATCGCTTAGTTTCAATTTTTGCTGAACAAACTGTGCAATACGAAGGTTGGCCTGGTGAGGAATCAGCATATTAATATCAGTTGTCTGCAGGCCATTAGCAGCAAGAGCTTCCATTATTACTTCAGGAAATTTTACTACTGCCTTTTTGAAAACAGACTGACCATCCATAAAAGGAAAGTTTTGCGCATTATCAATCATATCGTGGCTCATAAACATATCGCCGATTTCATTTTCGTTGAAGTCAGCTACTTTTTGATCTAACCAATGATTGGCATGGGTGCCTGGATTATACATCGCCAATATTTCTGCTGCTCCACCGTCACTATGCAAATGAGTGGAAAGTATTCCAGACTCTGAGCCTGTAGAGGGGTTGGCAGGTTGTAATACAACAGCACCTGCGCCATCACCAAAAATGACGGAGATATTTCTTCCTCTTGTGGTAAAGTCTAATCCGAAAGAATGTTTTTCTGCACCTACCACTAAAATATTTTTATACATACCTGTTTTAATAAACTGATCGGCTACACTTAGTGCATACACAAAACCACTGCATTGGTTGCGAACATCCAATGCTCCTACTTCTTTCATTTGCATAGCCCGTTGCAACAGCACACCACAGCCGGGGAAATAATAATCGGGACTCAGCGTAGCAAAAACGATGAAGTCAATATCCTGTGGAGTAATGCCGGCTCTTTCGATAGCAATTGTAGCCGCTTCCACACCCATGGTGGTGGTGGTTTCTTCGGTGCGGTGAGCATAGCGGCGTTCTTTAATACCGGTACGTTCCTGTATCCATTCGTCGCTGGTATCCATGTACTTCAGCAGATCATTATTGGTAACTACATTGGCCGGAACATACATGCCGATTCCGGCAATCTTTGATTTGTGCATAGCAGGCAATTGAAGAAGGAAGATAGGAAAAGTGAGGGAAATGAAACTGTTTCGGCCTGCAACTGTTTCATACTGAACGATTGTAACACAAACAATGACCTGATTGTAGAGGAACAGCCACATCAAAATCGGATAAAGATGATAACAGAATAAACAATAGCTCTATTTTTTCCGACATTGCATCATCCTTTCTTTGTATCAGCAAAAAGAGATTAAGTATAAAAATAAAAAGATGAAAAACTTTAGAATCTGCCTATCCTTTGAAAACCGATTAAAATTCCATTATCCTTATAAAAGACTGAAGACTTGTTAAATATTTGGATTGAAAAGCGAATACAGTGTAAAATTACTGAGGTTAAAACAGGACGGTTTTTATTTTGAGGTAATACTTCAACCGTCCAGATTTGAGTAAACATTCTTTTATAGCAGAAATTTTTACTACATCATCCTGGGGGTCATCATCTTTATTGTAATTGAACATCTGAATGCAGGCCTCGCACAATAACCAGGTGTTCATGCAAGCCTTATATAGTTATCTGTTTGACGGATTGTTATTTTTCAGCGTCTTTTTTTTATTTATTAAAAGCTCTATTAGTATAAGCATAACAATCATGCAGAACTCACATGATTGTTATGCTTATGTTTTTTAAGCAGACTGAGTATCTCTCATCATTTTTATTTTATCATGAGATTTTCTAAGTTTCGACTTTTGCTCTGTTATCAGTGTTCTTGATTCGCCAAAAAGATCAACATCTTCCAGCGCAGCATCATAGGCTCTTTGTGCAGCATCCTCACCAAACTCGCAGGAAGCCAGGATAGCTTTTCGGCTTTGGCCGGTAATGGCAGCTTTAATATCCATCCATACTCTGTAGATTTTTCCCCTTGTAGTAGTGCCTTCCGCAGGATTTTCGCCGGTATTGTAAACAAGTTTTCTTAATTCTGCTGCATAATCCCTGCTATCATTTGCAAGGTCTGTAAAGAGTGAACGAAGGTCTGCATCTTCGGAAGCGGTTTCATTAATGGCTTTTTCATAACCATTAACACGGTCATTATTGATCTCTATCAGATCATTAAGTATTTCAGCAACGTTTTCATTTGTTTCCATAATTCTTTTTTTAAGTTTTTAACGATAAAATTTTCTTTCCAAAAGCAATGGAGAAAAACCATGCCAGTTAGTGTTGCAATTAATTCTTTCGGATAGTGCGAATATTCCTCCCAACCTGAAAAGGATATTGGGGAAAATCTTACACTGCATTCCACAAAAGGGAAAAAATTGAGGAGTAATAAAACTGGTATCACATTTGAAATAATACTGAAAACACCATTATGACTAACGACACCAACCTCCGGTTTATCAGCGAAAAAATAGCGGATCTTCAAAATGCTGTTATGTATAGCATGAGTAACAGTCTGGTAAAACTGCCTAACGATGTTGTAACTTTTGTAAAAGTTGATGGAAACGGAGAGCTATGGTTCTTATCTCACCTGCCTTGCCAATCCCTCAAAGAATGCGAACAAGTTTTTCCGGCCAGGCTCCATTTTTTCCGAAAGGGTCGTAATTATTTTGTGGAGGTAAGTGGTAAGGCCACTGTTATGAGTAAAGTTCCATCCACCTCATCTTTTGATACTGTTAGTGGCAAAGCTAAAAAGGCGGTTTTAATTAAGATGACGATGAGTAACATCGAGTATGTAGAGCCAGGGGAAAACCAGGTAAAACCTAAATGGAAGGAGCTGGCTGAAAGAACATATACATGGATGCTGCGCAACATCACTTTTCGACACCCCGAAACCTCTTCATTCAGCAAGTTTAATAATCATCATTAAAATAAATAAAATGACTAGAACATTGGACCTGATGCATCAGAAAATAGAAACAATTGGGCATGGATTACTCAGGTTAAGAAAGGGAAAAGGACATTTAAATGTGCAGGTAAGCACTTCCAAATATGATGGGCAACGTCTCAATTGTATTTTTACAGAAAGCAGCCTGATGAAACAACTATTGAACAGAGATGTTGTTCTGATTCAAAAAAAAGGAGATGATTATTTTTATATAACAGGACAAGTTGAGGACGAGGTAAAGAAATCCTGCAAAGTAATTTCGCTAAAAATTAATAAAGCCTGTTGGTTTATAAAGAAAAAAAGAGGCAATATAGCATGGATGCAACAAAAACATGTTTTTGAATCACCTGAAAAAAAAGTATCCTGATTTAATTGCATAAAAAATAATTGGCATCGTCTTTTCATTGTTGAAATCAGTTCTCTTTTAAAAATATATTCTACGGGAAAACTGAAGAATAAATTTAGAAATTACCAAGTTGGATAATACTGACACGGAAATTTTATAAAGGGAATGGTAAGGGTTTTGGTTAACACCAAAGCCCTTTATTTTTTATTATTTGTTATTTCTTTCTTGAAGGTGCAGTACCTGCATTGCAAATTTTTCACATTCTTCTTCTACCGCTTTTATGTCCTTCGATTTTATAGGGGAACCAAGCACATGATTGCCCGCATTTGGAATAGCTACTTGTCTTTTTAAGCTGTCAGCCGTGCTGATTTGAGCAAACATTCTTTTCATGGCAGAAACTTTTACTACATCATCCTGGTGGTCATCATCTTTATAATAATACAACATCAATGCAGGTTGTGTTATTTTCTTAAACGTCGATTCTTTCATTGTTGATTCTAATAGTTCTTCCAGCTGAACAGTAGCTTCCATGCGGTATTTATTATTCCAGTATTGTGCATACAAAGCTGTAGTATCTTCTGCTGTATTGTATTTGCCCTTTACCAATTTAGCTATTTGCAAACCCCAGTGATTATTGAGCAGCCAGGCATTAGGATCGTTGATGGCAATATTAGGGGATAGTAATATTAACCCGGTAATGTCAGGATATTCAGCCGCTAATTTTAATGCCAGAGTACCGCCGGTAGATGTCCCCATCAGGATAATTCTTTTACCTAATTTTTTTCCGATGGCATAAGCTTCTTTAGCGGATTTCCATATTTTATCAGCCGTAAAATTTACTAATGGTTCTGTAGTGTCAATACCATGCTCAGCTAATCTTGTTAAAAATAGATTGCAGCCGAACTTTTGTGCAAACTGGTAATGCACCGGGTCGCCTTCTTCCTGGCTGGCAGAAAAACCATGCAGATAGACAACGGCATACTCCGTTGTTAATTTCAGTGAATCATTAAACCATAATATCCTGGCTTCGTTATCTGGTTTCAGTTTATGCTTTATTTCAATATTACTTATATATTGTTCCAAAGCGGATGCTTCTATCGGCACCACGGGAAGATCTTTAGTGAATTTGGGAGTGGAAGGTTGCGGCCCTAAAAAGTAAACGATAATCAGCACTAAAAGGATGATGCCGAGCCATTTGAGGAACCTCATATTACTGTTTTTATGAAATTACTGTAAATCTCCCGTTTAAACGCTGTTAAGCCTTCATTAAATGCCTGATTCGTTTGCTCCCCCGGCTTAAATTCAGTACCTTCGCCGCTCGTTTGAAAATGAGAATATGGAAATAAGAAATATTGCAATAATAGCCCACGTTGACCATGGTAAAACTACTCTGGTTGATAAAATTTTACATACCACCAAAGTTTTCAGGGACAACCAGGAAACCGGTGATCTGATCATGGATAGTAATGACCTGGAAAGGGAACGAGGTATTACCATTTTTAGTAAGAATGCGGCCGTTATGTACAAAGGTGTTAAGATTAATGTGATTGATACGCCGGGTCACGCCGATTTTGGTGGTGAGGTGGAAAGGGTATTGAAAATGGCCGATGGTGTTTGTCTGCTGGTAGATGCTTTTGAAGGCCCCATGCCACAAACAAGATTTGTGCTGCAGAAAGCCCTTCAGTTAAACTTAAAACCTATTGTTATTATTAATAAGGTGGACAAACCTAACTGCCGCCCAGATGAAGTACATGATGCGATTTTTGAGTTGTTCTTCAACCTTGATGCAACAGAAGCACAGTTGGATTTCCCGACTTTCTATGGTTCAGGAAAAAATGGCTGGTTCAATGATTCATTAGAACAGATTGACAATATCAATCCATTACTCGACGGTATTGTAAAATATGTGCCACCGCCAAAAGTAAACGAGGGACCGGTACAAATGCAAATCACTTCATTAGATTACTCTTCCTTCCTGGGTCGTATCGCCATAGGGAAAGTTAGCCGCGGAGTATTGAATGAAGGACAGAACATTGTGTTGATGCAGGCTGATGGCAGCATCAAAAAAACTAAAGTGAGAGAACTGTATGTGTTTGAAGGAATGGGGAAAAAGAAAGTGACAGAAGTAGTAGCCGGTGATTTATGCGCTGTGGTGGGAATTGAAGGTTTTAATATTGGTGATACGCTGGCTGATGCAGAAACTCCCGAAGCTTTACCAGTGATAAGTGTGGATGAGCCAACCATGAATATGTTGTTTTCGGTGAACAATTCTCCGTTCTTTGGTAAGGATGGAAAATTTGTTACGTCAAGACATCTTAGGGACAGGTTAATGAAAGAAACAGAAAAGAACCTGGCATTAAAAGTAGAAGACAGCGAAGAAGGAGATAGTATG
>JBKJIX010000009.1:0-21910 GCA_046598205.1 Chitinophagaceae bacterium | reverse complement strand
AAAAAATTGCTTCATCCGGAAAGGCAGGTAAATCATTTGGAGCCTATGGCCCATTTCAACAAACCTGTCGTCTGAATTTTTCTTCCTTCAAAAAACCGGGACGATATTATTTGCAGGCAGGCGGAGTAAAATCTCCTGAGTTTGAAATAGGCAATGATGTGTATAAAGGGACTGCTGATTTTTGCTTGCGGTATATGCGGCAGCAACGAACAGGTTTCAATCCTTATTTAAAGGACAGTTGTCACACACATGATGGCTATGTTTTGTACGGAGAAAAAGGAGGGATCAAAGACAGCACCCATATTGATGTGGTAGGCGGTTGGCATGACGCATCCGATTATTTGCAATACAGCACTACGTCGGCTAATGCAACTTATCATTTACTGATGGCTTACCGGGATTTTCCGAAAGTCTTTACCGATGAAAAAAAAGCCAACGGCCTGAATGGAAAAAATGGAATGGCCGATGTGCTGGATGAAGCGAAATGGGGATTAGATTGGTTATTAAAAATGCACCCCAGACCTGATTGGATGTTTAACCAGATTGGTGATGACCGTGACCACATGGGAATGCGGATTCCAAAGGAAGACACAAACTATTATGGTAAAGGTGTGGAGCGACCTGTTTATTTTGTAAGTGGAGAACCACAGCAGCGGGGAAAGTTTATGAATAATACCACTGGAACAAGTTCTACGGCGGCAAAGTTTAGTAGTGCATTTGCATTGGGGTGGAAAACTTTTCCGCATAAAAATAATGAGTACGGCAACTTGCTAAAATCAAAAGCAATATCTGCATACGAGTTTAGTCAAAAGAAATTCGGCGTTACTCAAACAGCTTCTGTAAGATCTCCTTATATATATGCTGAAGATAATTGGGCGGATGATATGGAATTGAGTACAACCCTGCTTCGGCCTGTTTTATTATGGACTGATTCACCGCCAAGGAAAATATTTACCATTTTAAGTGAGGCTTACCAATTTGCAAAATCGGAAACCATTACACCCTGGCTTGGTTCAGATACCGCCAAACACTACCAATGGTATCCATTCATAAACCTCGGACATTACGAATTAGCTAAACAATTAAAAGATAAAAGAAGAGATACCGTCATCGGTTATTACAAGCAAGGCATTCAACTCGTTTGGAACAAAGCCAAACAAAATGCCTTTTATCGTGGCGTTCCATTTATCTGGTGTAGTAATAATTTGACTACTTCATTTACCATTCAATGTTATTGGTATAAACAATTAACCGGTGATAAACAATTTTATGAATTAGAGCAGGCCAACTTCGATTGGCTTTTTGGTTGCAATCCCTGGGGCACAAGTATGGTGTATGGTTTGCCATCTTGGGGAGATACACCGGTTGACCCACATTCTGCATTTACCCATATAAAAAATTACCCGATTGATGGTGGGCTGGTAGATGGGCCTGTTTATGGAAGTATTTATAACAATCTTATCGGTATCAAACTATATCAGCCGGATGAATATGCCAGTTTTCAAAGCAACCTTGCCGTGTATCATGATGATTACGGTGATTACAGCACCAACGAACCAACTATGGATGGAACAGCTTCTTTAATTTATTTGCTGGCTGCGAAGGAGGCAGAAACAGCCTCCCCCAACCCCTCCGCAGGAGGTGCTTCAGCTTCTTTAAAGAACAACTTTTCCTATGCTAATGGAGCTATTATTCGTGGCGACAGTACCAAGAAGAATATTGCTTTGGTTTTTACCGGGCATGAGTTTGCAGATGGTGGCAATTTTATTGTAAATACCTTGAAGGCGGAGAAAATAAAAGCCTCTTTCTTTTTCACCGGCGATTTTTTCCGAAATCCTGCTTTTGTCAAAACTATAATAGCATTGAATGAACAGAAGAATTATATCGCACCACATTCCGATAAACACTTGCTATACTGCGATTGGTCGAATAGAGATAGCCTGCTTGTTACAAAAGATGAATTTACCAAAGACCTGAAACGAAACTATAGTATGATGACCCGTTTCGGAAGGCGGGAAAAAGATGCATCCTTTTTTCTTCCGCCCTATGAATGGTATAATGACAGCATTGCTGCCTGGACAAAACAACTCGGCCTTCAATTAATCAACTTTACACCCGGCACAAGGAGTAATGCAGATTACACTACGCCGAGGGATAAAAACTATCGTAGCAGCGAAGAGATTTATAACTCAATTATCAGTTATGAGCAATCAAAGCCAGCCGGGTTGAATGGGTTTATGCTCTTAATTCATGTAGGCACCGACCCCCAAAGGATAGATAAATTCTATCACCGCCTGCCGGAGTTGATAGGCTATTTAAAGGCGAAAGGCTATCATTTTCAAAGAGTTGACAAGCTTTTGGATCTTTAACGAATTCTAAGACCTACACTCTCCTGCCTCAGGTGTGACAAAAAGAGTCCTTTCCTTATCTTTGTCGCATGGAATTCGAGAAAATTCATAATAAGGGACAGGCCCAGCTTTTCAAGAACCCTTATCTTGAAATACTGACCAAAACACATCCATTAGTTATTTGGGGAATGTACACACCGGTAATGATCTACATGGTGTATTACAGTGGTACTATTGGATTTGCCACCGGAAGAATTGCTCTTACTTTTTTGGGCGGTATGTTCTTCTGGACTTTTTTTGAATACCTGGCCCATCGTTTTCTTTTTCACATGATTGCCAACAGCGGAAGGGCCAAAAAATTCATTTATACGTTGCATGGTAATCATCACCACTATCCAAGAGATAGGCAACGGTTGTTTATGCCACCGGTTCCAAGTCTTATTCTTGCTTCCGCCATTTTTGGATTGATGTACCTCGTTATACGTCAGCAAACATTTATGTTCTTTCCCGGGTTTATATTCGGATACCTGATGTATGGCACTATGCACTATGCTATTCATGCCTGGAACCCACCGTTCAAATGGATGAAAGGTCTTTGGAGAAATCATCATCTTCATCATTACAAAAATGAACATAACGGATATGGTGTAAGCTCTACTATTTGGGATCATGTATTCGGCACCATGTTCGATTTGAAAAAAGAAAAAGAAGATAAAGAGAAAGTAAAGGAGCTGATGTTTGAGAAGAAACCCCCATCCCCTAAAGGGGTGTAATAATCACCACTTTTCATTTTCATCAATATCATTGTCCCGCTGAGGAGTCCGATAGCTATCTGACTGTTGGCGGGATTTTATTTTTTCCAGTTGCCTGTCAATAATTAAATCTGCAATTAATATTGCTGCATTTTCTCCTTCTCGTTGATCAAGCAAGTGCCGCATCTTTTTTTCATTCACATCAATCCTATAGAGATAAAAAACTAATTTTTCAAAATCATGATTGATGAGGTAATTGATATGCGCCGCCAGCTTCTCTCTTAACTCTTCTTTGGAAATAGATGCTGGTAAACTTATCTCAAGCGACTGGTTTATATCTGAAATTAAATCTGTGTACATCTGCGGACAACTAAAATTTTTCCATTACTCCCAACCCAAATAAAGCAAAATCATATTTTACCGGGTCATCCTTATCTAAAGTTCGCAGATATCCGGTTAACTCCAATGCAGCCTGCCAGTCGGTTTGTTTTCGTTGCAACAAGTTTAGTCGTTTAGCTACTCTTACCACATGCAGGTCAAGCGGACAAATAAGTTGTGAGGGAGAAATGTTTTTCCAGATTCCAAAGTCAACACCTTTATCATCCTTCCGTACCATCCAGCGAAGAAACATATTTAATCTTTTGCAGCTCGATTTTTGTTGAGGGGAAGAAATATGTTTTCTTGTTCGTTTTAAGTGTTCGGAGGAAAAGAAATAATCTTTAAAATATATCAGGCCATCTTCAACTGTCATCCGCTTGCGGGGAAAGAAGGCAGTTTCCAGTGAATTATTTTTTGTGTAATGCTGGTGCAGGAACTCAACAAAGTAATATAAATCATCAGCGGTAAAGGTCCGGTGTTTAAATGTTGTCAACCTTTTTAAGTCCTTTGAATTATGATGCAAACAAAAATCATGTGGCGCATTATCCATCAACTGCATCAGCTCTTTTGATTTGTTGATGATTGTGGTACGGTTGCCCCAGGCAAAAGTGGCGGCGAAGAAGCCTGCAATTTCTATATCCTGTTTTTTAGTGAAAGAATGTGGAATGCAAATAGGATCATCTTTAATAAAAGAAGGTTGATTATATAAATCAACCTTGCTGTTTAAAAATGCTTGTAAATCTGTTTCTTTCATTACTGTATTAACTACCCGATAGCTTTATTCAAATCTTCAATCAGATCATCTGCATCTTCAATACCAACACTTAAACGGATTAAAGAATCACTTAATCCATTTTTAATTCTTTCTTCCCGTGGAATAGAAGCATGCGTCATACTGGCCGGGTGATTAATCAATGATTCTACACCGCCAAGACTTTCTGCCAACGAGAATAAGTGAGTAGAGGATAAAACCCTTTTTGCCTCATCCACACCATCTCTACCGGGAGGCAGGCTATCATTTTTCAATTCAAAAGATATCATACCACCAAAATCCCGCATTTGTTTTTTGGCAATTGCATAACCGGGGTGATCTTCAAAACCGGGCCAGTATACTTTGGCAACTTTCGGATGACTGCGTAGCCAATTGGCAATGATTTTTCCATTTTCACAATGGGCTTTCATCCTTACTCCCAATGTTTTTATTCCTCGTAATACCAAAAAGCAATCCATTGGTCCCGGTACAGCACCACAACTTTTTTGAATGAAATATAATTTCTCTCTCAGGTCAGCATCATTCATCATCAAACAACCCTGTATCACATCACTATGGCCACCAAGATATTTTGTAACGGAGTGCATTACTATATCTGCACCGAGGTCAAGAGGGTTTTGTAAATAGGGGGAAGCAAAAGTATTATCAACACAAAGCAACGCACCAGCCTGTTTTGAAATGGCGGCAATCGCTTCGATGTCGCTGATATTCATCAACGGGTTAGTAGGTGTTTCTAACCAAACCATTTTTGTTTTGGATGTAACGGCTGCTTTTACATTAGCTGCATCGGTAGTATCAACATAAATAAATTTTATTCCGTAGCGTTCCCATACTTTGGTAAACAAACGATAACTGCCGCCATACATATCGCTGGCACAAATCACTTCATCACCGGGAGATAATAATTTTATAACCGAATCAGTTGCTGCTACGCCACTACTGAAAGCCAAACCGAACTTTCCGTTTTCAATAATCGCAAAAGCTTCTTCCAATGCCTTGCGGGTAGGATTTTGGCTACGGGCATATTCAAAACCTTTGTTTACTCCGGGTGCTTCTTGCACATAAGTGGACGTTTGATAAATAGGGGTCATGATTGCACCGGTGGAAGGATCAGGAGTTGCACCGGCATGAATAAGCTTAGTAGCAAGTTTCATACCTCTATCCCCTAAAGGGGAATTTAAATTTGTAGTATCCATTATTTTTTGAATTTCTTTATAATTAAGAATGCAAAGTAAAGATTTTTACTGCCATACCCTGTTAATGCTTATGTTGAAACAAAGTAGCAGCAGAAAAATACCGCCAATCGTAATTATCAGCATCATGCGAAGCCTGCGGTAGAACAGGCTTTTGTAATATTTCAGGCTTTAATACCTTTTCATCTACTAATATCTTTCGGGCTTCCTGGATGGCATCCTGCACCTGTTTATTTTCCATCCAATTTTTTTGCGGCGGTTCAAAACCAACTTTATCCCGCCTCCATGTTATTTCGGTGGGCAAACTTTTCGCCATAGTTTCTCTCAATATCCATTTGGTCCAGCCGTTGCGGATTTTAAAATTGGCAGGCAAGGAAAAAATAAATTCTACCAACTCATGCGACAAAAACGGCAGCCGCACTTCTCTGCCATGCGCCATTGAATTTCTGTCAGCATAACGAAGCAATTCTTCCAATCCATGGGTGCAGGTATTAAAATGTAATACACCGTTAAGTGTAAAATGGTCTGGTGTTGTATAATAGGCTTCTTTACTTTGACGTTTTACAAAGTCTTTGGTCAGGTCTTCATGTCGTATGGCTTTTAGCAAATATTGATTCTCCAGTGTAACCGTAGCAAAGCCTGGAAAATAAGACGCTATTACATTTTTAAAATTAAAACGTTCTGTTACACCTATTTCTTTCGCCGCTTTTAATTCTTTGCTGCGAAATAATTTTCTATTCCTGAATAATTCCTGCCAGAACCACTTGTAGTATTTATGATACCCGGCTAATGTTTCATCAGCGCCTTGTCCATCTAATAAAACTTTTATATTGTGTTGCTTTGCCAGCTCGTACACTTTGTATTGGGCATAGATGCTGGCTGAGCCAAATGGCTCTTCCTGATGATGACAAAGTGCTGACCAATCATTCATCATTTCATCTGGTAATACGTTTACAGTAAATTGCTGTAGTTTGAATTGATCAGCTATTTGTTTTGAAAAAGCAGACTCATCTTTTTCATAACCGGGAAAAGCCGCAGTAAAAGTTTGTGGTTTGTAGTTGATGGTTTGTAATTTGTTGATTACCGAAACGACTGATGAGCTATCGAGGCCTCCACTTAGCGATGTGCCAATGGCGACATCACTCCTTAACCTCTTTTTTACAGATGTAGAAAGAAGCTGATTGAACTGTTCTATTGCTTCATTATCTGTAATCTTCTTATTTTGCTTTTCAGGGTCAATGTCCCAGTATTTTTCTACTACCAGTTCGTTGTTACTGGTATTATATTTTAACACCGTAGCCGGTGGCAACTTGTGTATGTTTTCAAAAAAAGTTTCTCCGGGTTGTGACGGGTTATCAGTATAGCCAATGGTAATGAAATTAAAAAGCATTTTCTGATTGGCTGTTCTTTCTACACCGGCAGCCCACAGGGCTTTCATTTCAGAAGCAAATAACAATTGGTTTTCATCGAAAAAATAGAAAAATGGTTTTTCACCAAACCGGTCCCTTGCAGCAAACAATTCTTTCTCTTTTTCATCCCAGATAGCAAAGGCAAACATTCCATCAAAATAATCCACACATTCATCCTGCCAGCAATCATACGCAGCAAGTATTATTTCAGTATCTGTTTGCGAATGGAAATTGTAGCCTTTCTTTTTTAATTCTTCTCTTAGCTCAATGTAATTATATATTTCACCGTTGTGAATAATGGTGTATCGGGAATTTCCCCCTTCTCCACGTAGTGGAGAAGGGTAGGGGATGAGGGAAGAGTGCATGGGTTGATTCCCGGCATCACTCAGGTCAATAATAGAAAGACGGCGATGACCAAATAATACATTTCCAGTTTCATTTTGCCATAACCCTTCTCCATCCGGCCCACGATGTGCCAGGGCATCTGTCATTCTTTTCAGATGCTGCTTATTATATAGCGAAGGATTTGATTGTATGATACCGGCAATGCCACACATGTTGTAAATATCTAAATAATTTCCGGCAGCGACTGACAAAGTTTATACGAACAAGAAAGGAAAAGTAAATCAGAATGCAATGGGAAGTTTAACCTCTATATTGTCCCAGGCCATTAAAAGATCGGCTCCGGTTTTTGTTGGCTGAAAAATCATTGTAAAATATTCAATTGCATTGGTGGTTTGGCTAACAGGAACAATAAAACGGGCAATATCTTTTGAAGCATCCGGGTGAAGCCCCCAACTGTCAATATTGCTGTTCAATATGATTGTCCATTTATCCTTCCCGGGAATGGAATAAATAACATATCGGCCGGGGTTTATTTTTTTTCCTTGTATGAGGGCATCCTTGTAAAAATCAATTTCACTTGCCTCATTGGCACCAAGCCGCCAGGGTTCATCATATTTTAATACATCATGAAATAATTGACGGCCCTGCAGGTGCGGACGGCTATATACCACCTTTGCCATAGGCGGTTCCATATCCGGTTTAGCCATTTTCAGTTTAGGATAATCTGCCGGATAGTAGCTGATGTCCATTGGCGAAATATCTACCGGGGCTAGAGAGTTGATGGTTTTCTCCGCTTTTATTTTGGCAGTAGTATCTTCTTTAATAGTATCGGTAGCAGGTGTTTTATCATTTTCTTTTTTGTCAGTACAGGAAAATAATAAAAAACAAACTAATAGAAATAAAGTAAGCATTCTCATAACAGGGATTTTTTTAAAAAGTAAAAGGTACGGCTGCCCTCACATTATCCCAACCAATAACGAGATTAAAACCAGTAGTAGTTTTTTCAAAGGCCATAGCAAGTGATTCAATTGTGGTATCTGTTTTCTGTATCGTTACTTCTTTTCTTGCTATATCTTTTTTTGCATCGTATTTAAAAGAGCCCCAGGTGTCGGTGTCTTTATTAATAATAATTGTCCAGCTGGTTTCGTTTATAATGGCATATAAAGTATAGCGGCCTTTATTTATTTTTTTCCCACCGAAGTGTACATTTTTAAAAAACTCAATTTCGGTGGCTTCATTGGCCCCCATTCTCCATACTTCTCCATATTTCAGTAATCCGCCAAAAATGGGCCTGCCAGCTTTTTGCGGACGACTGTACACAATTCTTGCAGCGAGTGGCTCGGTTATTTTATCCTGTATTTTCAAAACAGGATAATTGTTAGGATAATAACTCATATCCATCGGCGATTTATCAATAGCCGGAAGATTGTTCTGTGCCAGCAGACAAATAAAAAAGAATTGAAATATTACAAGTAAGGAAATTACTTTTTTCATCAGTAAAGAATTTATTTGTTTATCATGGTTGATTCAGAAATAAGGTATCTGCAAAAGTAAACGATTTGCTTATTTAAGCTTCATCATTTATAAGGCTGTTTCTGTATCATTTTGCAGCAAGTCAAACTGTTCCTGGATAAATGGTTTAGCGGATGCCCAGAAATGACGGTAACAATTCTGCAAAAGTTGGTAGTGCTGTTCAAATAATTGATAAGCGGTTTCACTCTCTGTTAAGTATGCGGCTCTGCGAACTACACCTCCAAGGCTCTTTCCGGTACCCCAACGGGTTCTGTAATTAAATAACCAGTTATGCTCCTTCATATGCGGAAATAGCAAGGTAAAACGTTCGGGCAGCCATTTCAACTGTTTGTCAAGTGCGGTATAAACCTGTTGAGAAAAATCAAGTAAAGATTGTTCTGTAAATTCACCTGTATCGGTTGCGAGAAAATGATCATACACTACATCTACAAACGCCCCGCTGTATAAACGATAATGCGGACGAAAGATTTCTTTGGCTTCTTTAGTTGCTTCATGTGTATCCGTATAGGTATCAATAGTACGGTGTAGCATGATTCCGTTTTGAATGCCCGGGGGGTAATCAAATTTCTTTTTTCCTTTTACAAAATCACTGATCATGTTACCAGTTAGTATGTCCGGGTTATTAAAGGAAAGATATGCATGGGCCAGGTAGTTGATAAAATAAAAATTTACAGTTAAGGAGGTGATTACTAATTAACGCTATTCAGAGCTTTTTGTTTTTTATAGAGACGATATGAATAAATACCCGGGATTATTGTTACTACTAAGGTTACTAATAGAAAAATAATAATAGCCCCTTTTTCGCTACTGAATAAACAAACTATTGCCAGAAATAAGCCACCTGTAAACCACAATTTACCAGCCAGCAAATGTGTCTTTTTCCAGTTTTCTTCATTATTCAACGTCCACTTTGTTCTGAAGCCAGCAAAATAATTCGGCTTTATATTATACATATAGTTACCCAAAATACACCACAGCAAGCCTATGGAACCAAAAATCAGTCTTATCCTAAAAGGAGAGCCGCCTCCTTTTATGCAGTTATAGATCAGGTAACAAGTTATACAGGCAATAAATACACTTATAGCAAAAGCCATTCTTTCAAGACGATCCTTATTTTCTTTTCCATATCTTTTGGCATCAATTCTATAAGCATTAGATAATAACAAATAAAGACCAATATTTACAGCCGTCAATACTGCAATCATTATAAGAAACTCATCTTTATTACCATATCTGTCAGGTGTACCACTTAAATTGAAGTGCATGGCAACCCTTTCAGGAATTTTATTCCAGACCAGTGCCAGATAAATAGCAGGAGCTGTAATTACCGGCCAGATGATTTTATTTAATATTTTATTCATGTGTTTATTTTTTATTGATTTTGGCCACATGCCTGCCTGTCGGCAGACAGGGAATTCGCCGTAATAATGATCTTTGTTGGTAAGTAGAATTGTTATGCTCATTTCATAACTATTTTCTTTTCGATTTGAATTGTAGAAACCATTTCATTATTTCATCCACTACAGTTGTGTTTAAAGAATAATAAACAAACTGGCCTTCTTTTTCCGCTATTACCAGCTTTGCCTGTTTCAGCAGGTCAAGATGATGCGATATGCTGGGAAAGGAAATATTAAACTGCTCCACAATTTCACCGGCAGTCATATCCTTTTCCTGCAACAGTTCCAGTATTTCCCTGCGGGTGGGGTCGTTCAGTGCTTTGAAGACAATGTTCATATCCGGGTAGTAATTATATATTTAGACAAATGTCTAAATATTATTTTAATCTTCCAAATGTTTTTTGGATAAAACGATTGTCAAAGAGGAAGGTGTCTGATAAATGGCGATTAAAAAGGTTTAGCGGTTCACATTCGCCAACTTATGTTAACAACAGTTAACACTCGCCGCCATTAATCCTCCGAAGGAGTCCTTTGGACACAATTGCCTTGCCACGGGGTGTAACCAAATCTACCTTTGTACCGTCACACTAAGCAAATAATAAAACATAAACCTTATCTGCCGTCAGGCAACATTAACCAACAAAATAACAGAATATGAAAAAGATGATTTTAACACTGGTAATAGCTATTACTACTTTAAGTGCCTTTGCCAATGATGAAAATGTAAACCAGAAAGTGCTGGATGCGTTTAAAACTGAGTTTAACACCGCAAAAGAAGTAGAGTGGTCTGTTGGAAGCAATTATTACAAAGCAACATTTAACTACAACGGAAAATATGTGTTTGCTTATTATAATGAAAACGGAGAATTGCTGGGGCTTACCCGTTATTTAAGCCCATCCGACCTGCCACTGACTTTGCAAAATAACCTGAATAAAAACTATGAAGGTTATTGGGTGAGTGATTTGTTCGGGGCGTCGAAAGATGATGCAACAAATTATTACATTACGTTGGAAAATGCGGATACGAAAATCGTATTGAAATCAGGAGAGAATAATTGGGAAACGTATAGTAAAATTAAAAAATCATAGAACTATCAAATTGCCGCTGGCATTGCTGAACAAATAAGTTTTGGTGTGTGGTAAAACAAGCCCCGTCATTCTGAAAAGGATACGGGGTTTTGTCTTTTAAGAAAGTATGGGCATCTCTAAAAACCTTCCAAGAGTTAACCAAAAGAAACTCTTTTTGAGTGGAGAACTCTTGGAGGGATTATTTTTTAAAGATGCCCGGTATGTTAGTCACTATTACTTATCGTTAATGTCATTAACATCCGCCACCGCAAATCTCTAAAGGAGTCCTTCGGACACAATTCACTTGACTTCGCTTCCGTTCAACTATAATTTTGAATAGTAAATCAAAAATCATTAACTATTAAACCTTAAGCCATGAAAAAAATTATTATTTCATTTTCCTTACTGTTAACAGCATGTCTCACAGCAGTATTTGCTAATAATGCAGTCACTCCGAATGAAAAAATTTTAGCATCATTTAAAAAGGAATTCTCAACAGCACAAGATGTAACCTGGAATAAGCAGGATAATTTTGATAAAGCAACATTTCTGCTGGGTGCCAGCTGGGTGATTGCTTATTTCAACCCGGCAGGACAATTAGAAGGATGTGCCAGGGATATTTTATTTGACCAACTGCCGCTGGCTGTAATGACAGCAATTAATAAACGTTTTACAGCTGCCGAAATTATCAATGTGAGAGAGATCACCAATGGTGATGGCACCCATTACCGCCTGGCACTGGAAGCAAAAAATAAAAAATACAAAGTAAAGGTTGATTCATCAGGGAATATCAACGAAGTGGACAAGTTAGCAAAGTGATGCCTTCCAAAAGTTAGTTGGAGCACAACGAACACTAAGAAAACACAAAGATCACAAAGAGACTTTCCGTTAATTTCAATACGTTGTGTTCTTCGTGAAAACTTTGTGAGCTTTGTGCTCCTTTTTTGATTTTTGAGACAGCCTCTTTTTTATTTGTACAAAGTGTACTTTTGCCAACCGCATTGTCTCGTCGTATTGCGATCTGAAGGCGGTTCAAAATTATACAATGAATAAAGGTCCTGTTTCAAAATTTATTGAGCATCATTACCGCCATTTTAATGCGGCGGCTTTAATGGATGCAGCTAAAGGCTATGAACAACATTTGCTGGATGGTGGTAAAATGATGGTAACCCTGGCCGGTGCCATGAGTACCGGTGAACTCGGTATTTCGTTTGCCGAAATGATACGGCAGGGAAAAGTGGATATTATCAGTTGCACGGGTGCTAACCTGGAAGAAGATGTGATGAACCTCGTTGCACATTCCAAGTACAAAAGAATTCCGAACTACCGGGATCTAACACCGGAGCAGGAATGGGAATTATTAGAGAACCA
Source organism: Chitinophagaceae bacterium (assembly GCA_046598205.1). Classification (GTDB taxonomy): domain Bacteria; phylum Bacteroidota; class Bacteroidia; order Chitinophagales; family Chitinophagaceae; genus JJ008. Next base: position 9,344 of record JBKJIX010000009.1, on the reverse strand, counting down.
TTACAACCGGGTAACCGATACTTGTATTCCGGAGGAAGAAGCTTTTCGCCGCCTGCAAAAACATTTGGTAAAGCAATGGGTGGATGCAGAAGCAAAAGGCGAACGTTATTTTCCGCATGAGTTTTTATACAAAACAGTTTTAAGTGGCGAGCTGGAACAGTATTATGAAATTGATCCCAAAGACAGTTGGATAGTGGCGGCAGCACAAAAAAATATTCCGATTGTAGTACCGGGTTGGGAAGACAGCACTACCGGAAATATTTTTGCCAGCTATGTAGTAAAAGGTGAATTGAAAGCTAGTACCGTAAAAAGTGGAATTGAATACATGGTATGGTTAACAGAATGGTATCGTAATAATTCAGCAGGCAAAGGAGTTGGCTTTTTTCAAATAGGCGGTGGTATTGCCGGAGATTTTCCGATCTGTGTAGTGCCGATGATGTACCAGGATCTGGAATGGCATGATGTGCCGTTCTGGAGTTATTTCTGCCAGATAAGTGATTCCACTACTTCCTATGGTTCTTATTCCGGTGCCGTACCAAATGAAAAAATTACCTGGGGAAAATTAGATATTAAAACACCTAAGTTTATTGTAGAAAGTGATGCAACGATTGTAGCTCCGTTAATTTTTGCGTGGGTGCTGGGATGGTAAAGTAAACCTTTACCTATCCTTCGATAAACTCAGGAAGAATTTAGGTCATCGAATCAATTTTTCTATTAATAAAATCATAAAGAAAAAAACAATTAGACCAGTTGACGAGTTATTTTTTATAGCCCCGGAGGGGCGAAATGCTAGTAGAAAATATACATTAAAGGCAGTTCCCAGAGCTCCATCGGAGCGATATGTAAAATATATCGCTCCGATGGAGCTTAATACCATGATTCTTTATTACTCACTACTGACATTTCGACCCTCTGGGTCTTAAATACAATTCCAGCTTAATTAATTTTCCAACGGTTAAATAAATAATAATACAAAACTCCGCCTCATTTTTGAAGAGACGGGGTTTTGTATTACTGAAGCACAATCTTTCTAACCATTCTTCTTCGCATCTTCCCATGCTTTAGCTGGTTTTAAAGCAGTAATAAGATTCACGATGATAATAACTTTGACAATGATGCCACTGTAAATAGCTTTGTCCCCTATTACTACAATACCGGCAACCCATATTAAAAGGAAAACAATAAGCCCTGTAATGATGGCCGTATAAGGTTTTGTTTTTGTCCATAGGGCTAAGGCAATAAAAATTCCTACTTCAAAAACGATAACGCCAATCATCATTGGAGTAAAAGCAAAATCTATTGAACTGGCAGTAATGATTTCTCCCAGCAATAATAAACCAGCTGTAATAAATAATGCCGTTCTTGCTTTTTTAATACCGGTTTCATAACCTTGTATTTCTATTTTTTTTACACCGTCATAATAATCAGCAATTTCATGTTCGCTTTTTGGTGCAGGATCGGTTTGATGCTCACTCATAGCGGCTAAATTTTTATTTAAGGTAAGCAAGTTTTTCAAAAAAATAAACCCCATTCCGTTTTTTAGCGGAATGGGGTTCGGTATATAAAAAAGGGATGGATCAAAATCTGCAATCTCTCCGGTCTTCCCGGTGGTCTCTTACGTCTTCTCTTCTGTCACGAACATCTTCTTTGCGGTCTCTTACATCTTCCCGACGGTCACGGACATCTTCCAACCTGTCTAATATGCCGCCGTTATGTCTTGCATCACGGATGTCTTCTCTGCGGTCTCTTACGTCTTCCATTCTGTCCCGAACATCTTCTCTGCGATCTCTTACATCTTCCTTGCGGTCAAGGCGATTTTCGATAAGGTCATAAGGCTGGCGGCGTTGGGCATCGGCATTATTTATACTGGTAAATGCAAGAAAAAAAACCCGGTCACCAACAGGACCTTTACAAATTTGTTAGCTTTCATATTTATGTTTTTACGGCTATAAAAATTAATTGCAAAAGGATAGACCGGACTTGTTTCTCCGGGTTTAACGGGCATAAAAAAAACCTACCGTTGCCGGAAGGTATTTTTACGATGTATGCTATGCATCTGGACGCTAACAACGGTTTATATAAATTAAAAAATAGTTGTAGCGGCCTGATGCGTAACCTAACGGCCTGTTACCTCTATCAGAATTATCTGGATGGAATTTCTAATTTCATATCTCTTTTCAGCATATCATTCCTATTGGCCATTTCCCAGGCGGTGTAAAAAACTAATTGTGCTCTTTTTACCATTAGCGGATAATTAATTTTATCTGGTGTATCGGTTGGCTTATGATAATCTGCACCGAGCATACCATCATAATAAAAAATAATAGGCACTCCTTTTTGTGCAAAATTATAATGGTCACTGCGGAAGTAAATGCGGTTGCGGTCATTCGGATCATTGTATTTATAATCCAACTCCATATTTACATAGTTCTTATTAGCAGCTTCGCTGATGATTTTAAGATCAGTACTTATTTTATCATCACCCACTACATACACATAGTTGACAGAGTCGCCTTGTTTACGGCTGGCATCGGTGCGGCCAATCATATCAATGTTCAGGTCAACCGTTGTTTTATCTAATGGAAAAATAGGATGGTTTGCATAATAACCAGAACCCCATAATCCTTTTTCTTCACCACTAACTGTCATAAAAACTATTGTACGGCGGGGGCCATTCCCTGCTGCTTTTGCTTTTACAAATGCTTCGGCCATTTCCAGCACAGCAGTAGTGCCGGAACCATCATCATCTGCACCATAAAAAATCACTGTATCTCTTTTGCCCAAATGATCGTAATGGCCGGTAATGAAAACATATTCATTTTTCAAATCAGTTCCTTCCAGCACACCCAGCACATTGGAGGCATGATTGGTTTTTGTAGTTTTTGAATAGCCCAGATCAATTTCTGCCGGATAAGTTTTAGAAACCAATGAACCGACTTTTAATTTGTCCAGCACATTTTTTCCATCTTCACCTATTATTTTTTCGGCAATGGCTTGCGAAACGGTAAATGAAAAAGGACTTTGCGTAGATTTATAATTGTTCATTGACCAGTTGCTGTTCAGGGTCATTGTCTTTCGGGGATAGTTGCCATAAATAATTATAACAGCGGCAGCACCCTTGCTCATCGCTGTATTCATTTTACCAAAGGCACTGCCAGGTGAGGCAAATCCTGTTTGCGATGGTTTGTAATCGGCGGGGCTACCGTCAGCTATCAGCACAAGTTTACCTGCCACTTTTACATCTTTATAGTCATCTCTCTTATCTCCGTCGCTGATGCCATAACCGGCAAATACTACTTCTGAGAAACGCATTTCAGCCGCATAGTTAGTAGCCTGCGGTTGAAAATCTGTATTCAGTTCCAATGCCGCTCCATTTATTTTCATAGAGGCACCCAGCATTGAGTCTTTATACAGTGGATATGTCTGCCGGTAGCTTCCGTTATTACCCGGTGTCAACCCCAATGATTTAAAATGTTGTTCAATATAATTGGCTGCTTTCTCCAAACCAGGTGAAGGAGTTTCCCGGCCTTCCATTTCTTTACTGGCAATAATATAGAGATGTTTCTTCATGTCTTCTACAGTAATGGTAGCAGCAGCTTTCGTTGCATTCTTATCTTTTTTCTGGGCCGTTGATAAAAGCGGCAATGAAAGAAGAAGGCAGGCAATAAATTTTCTTGTCATGATATAATTGTACTTGATATGTGTGCAATACTTCGCAATGTATAAATCAATTTTTTTTGACCGGCAAGGCTTTGTAGGATGCAATAAAAATAAGAGGCTGTCTCAAAAGTACTTTTAACTAAGATAGCCGGGAAGGCGGAAAGACGATAAGAATTGATATTCAACCATTAATTTTTTACCGTCTTACCGGCAAAGACCGACTTTTAAGACAGCCTCAAATATGGATGATTGGTAAGAACAATCAGGCACAGGCAATTTTATTTACCCGGTTAGCATGACGGCCACCTTCAAAATCGGTGGTCATAAAAAGGCTTACCATTTTTTCTGCATCTCCTTCCCTTACAAAACGAGCCGGAATGCAGATAATGTTGGCATCGTTATGCTGCCTTACCAGGCTGGCTATTTCTTCTCCCCAGCAAATGGCGGCACGGATGCCCTGGTGTTTATTGGCGGTGATGGCTACACCATTGGCAGTGCCGCATAATAAAATACCAAACGCAGCCTGACCACTTTCTACTGCTAATGCAACGGGATGAGCAAAGTCCGGATAATCAACAGAGTCTTTGCTATGTGTGCCAAAATCAGTAAAAGCGAATCCTTTTCCTTCAAGAAAAGAAATCAGTTCTTCTTTATAATCGTATCCTGCATGGTCGCTGCCAATGGCGATGGGCTTACTGAGGTCGAAGGGGGAGTGCATAAATAGTTCAAAGTTTAGAGTTCGGAGTCTGGAGTCAGACACCACTGTAAAATTAAGGAACTTCCTGCTCCTGACTACCAACTAAAGACTCCTGGTTGATTTAGCTCCATTCTTTGTTTTCTTTTTCCTGTCGTTTGTTGATGCGGGAAGCAATGATAATGCTGGCTTCAAACAACATATATAAAGGAATAGTGACAATGGTAAGGCTGAAAGGGTCGGTAGAAGGAGTAATAATGGCCGCCGCAATTAATATAATAATAAAAGCATGGCGACGGTATTTTCTTAAAAATTTTGCCGTAACAAAGCCAACCCTTGCCAGTACCATTACCAGCAACGGCATTTGAAATAGAACGCCAACACCAACCGTGGTATAAATAAGATTTTCTATATAATCAGAAAAATTGGGAAGGTTTATGATTTTATCACTCAGGGTATACGAAAAATAAAAATTAATCATAAACGGAGTCAGGATGTAATAACCAAACAATACACCGGTAAAAAAAAGCAACGATACCCAGAAAATAACACCCCTTGTCCTCTTTAATTCTTTTGGTGAAAGGGCCGGTCGTACAAACTTCCAAAACTCCCAAAAAACATAAGGGAAGGCAACAATAAACCCACCAATAAAGGCAATGGTAAATGTGGAGATGAACTGCCCTGTCATGGTATTACTCTGAAATTTTGCATCTACACCAGAGAGGCAGACCATATTGCCAAGACCCAGAGAATGACTTAAATCACACAACCATTTATAGGTAATAAAACTATTATCTGCCGGAGCAAACAGTACCTTATCAACAATATCCTTTGCATAAATAAAAACAACTACCGCACCTATCAGTATGGCAATCACCGAACGGATAACATGCCACCGAAGGTCTTCCAGGTGGTCTATGAAAGACATTTCTGACTTAGGGTCTTTGTTTCGTTTACTAAAAAAATCAAGTAATGCCATTGTTTATTTTACAGGAAGGGCAAAGATAGCGGGGGAATTGGTTAATTAGGTTAATTCAGGTATTGGTTAATCAGGCCATCAAGCAAAATTACCCCTCTTGCTTGCGTCGTTTAAGGTAAGCAATGTAGCCGTTAAGGATTTTTAGAAGATGTTCCTGTTTGAGTTTGAAATGCTGAAATATTGCTTCGGTTATATAATTTTCATCAAGTGCACTTGAGAGGTGGTCATATGTTTCTAAAAGAGAACCTCTGGAAATGCGACAAAACTGGATAGCCTCCTGATAATGATATCTGCCATAGCCTTCTGCAATATTAGCAGATACTGACCTTGCACTATCTTTCATTTGAGCAGATAGCAAGAACTTTTCTTCTTTAGGAAACGTATTAGCTGTTTTAACTACCTCTTTCCTAAAAGCTTTTGCGGCAATATATACTTCCAATGTATCTATCGTTTGCATAATTAAAGGGGTTCTTCCTGAATTAACCTAATTAACCAATACCTCAATCAACCACCTACTTCAACTTCTTCATCTTCACCATCTCTATTCTCGTATCACTTACGTTCATAATGTCAAATTCATAATCATCAATGATGATGCGTTCTTTCTGCCGGGGGATGGTTTCATGATAATTGATAATGAAACCGGAAAGGGTTTCGGATTCATCTTCGCCAAAGTCAAAACCATATTTTTCTTCGAGGTAGTCTATTTCCAGCCGCCCGGAAAAGATGTATTCATTTTCTGATAACTGTTTTTCTACAAACTCCTGGGTGTCGTATTCATCCTGTATTTCGCCAAACAATTCTTCCAGCACATCTTCCATAGTGATGATACCGGCAGTGCCGCCAAATTCATCCACCACCCAGGCAATGCTTTTTCTTTCTTTTGAAAGCTTGGTGATGAGGTCTGTTGCACTCATACTTTCCGGAACAGCCGGTATGGGCAGTAAGACCGATTGAATGGAGGCCGGCTTTTTAAAAAGATCCAACTGGTGGATGTAACCTTTAATAGTATCAATATTGTTTTCAAACACTATTAATTTACTAAGATGGGTATCTATAAATTTTTTCTTGACTTCTTCGATGGTAGAACGGCTTTCTATACCGATAATTTCTTTTCTTGGCACCAGGCACTCCCTGATTTTTATTTTGGGCAGTTCCTGTGCATTCTCCATCAGCTGGGTGTTGCGTTCCTGTCGTTCATCATTGTCCGTTTGCTGAAAAAGATGCTTGAGGTCGCTGCGGTTGATGGGTTCTTTATTTTTATCGAGGCGGATATTAAAGACATATTTCAGTATCCATTCTGAAAGATCAATAAGACCGGCACCGATGGGATGAAACATCTGATAAAAAAAATCAGTAACATGGGCCAGCTTAGTCAGGTAGGTATTGCTTTTAGCCCGGAAGAGAGCCCGGGGAATAAATTCTGCAAACACCAGCACCACAAAAGTGGTAAAGGCAATCTCCACTACTATATGAACGGTATCAGAACCAACATTGAGGTATTTCCACACCGGCGCCATTACAGAACTTATCTGCAAACCAAGAAACACCAGGAAAATATTAAAGCCGACTAAGGTGGCTCCCAAAAACTGCGCCGGCGACTCCACAAAACCCGATAGTATTTGCAGGGAAGACCCACCCTGTTTCTTTTTTATTTCAATGCTCAAACGATTGGCACTGTAAAAAGCCATTTCAATACCTGCAAAGAAACCCATGAGGGCAATTGTAATGATAAAGAAGAGTATCGAATTGAAATGAATCATGCAGGCAAAGATAACCCCCAGCCTCCTAAAGGAAAGAGTCCGTCCCAAAAGTTAGTTGGGGCACAAAGAACACTAAGAAAACACAACGTTCACAAAGAAAATTTCCTTTACTATCAATACGTTGTGTTCTTCGTGAAAAACTTTGTGAACCCGATAGCTATCGGGTTTGTGTTCCTTGTTTTTGAGTTTTGGGCCAGCTTCCTATAAGTTGAAAAACTCACTGCTATTTTTGGGTACTTTGCAGACATCCTTTAGAGCTTGTCCCGATTATTTCGGGAGGTTGGGTTTTAAAAACTCCCTCACCACCTTTTCAGCTTCTGCACAGGCTCTTTCCAGTTCATCGTTCATAATAATGTGGTCAAACTGTTGCTTGAAAGAAAGTTCGTAGGCGGCTTTGTTGAGCCGGGCCAGTAATGATTCAGGTGTTTCGGTTCCTCTAGCTTTCAGGCGGCTTTCCAGTTCTTCAATGGAGGGAGGTTCTATAAACAGCGATAATGAATTATACGGATATAACTGTTGTATATGGATGCCGCCCTGCACATCCACATCCAACAGGGGGGCTTTGTGTAGTTGCCAGATGCGTTGCATTTCGCTTTTCAGGGTGCCGTAATATTTTCCTTCGTACACCATCTCCCATTCTACAAATTCCTGTTGGTCTATTTTGTTTTTAAAATCTTCTTCCGTAATAAAATAGTAATCCACTTTATCTTTCTCAGTATTGCGGGGCTGCCGGGTGGCGCAGGAAATGGAAAAAGCTAATTGCTCCGGCAGGGCTTTTAGTAAATGCCTTGTCACGGATGTTTTGCCGGCACCAGAAGGGGCAGCGATGATGATGAGTTTATTGCTTGGTTGTGCCATTACAATGAAGGTGGGCAAAAGTAAAGATTAATCGGGTGCAAAATTGTCTGCTGAAAATAAGAAGCCAACCTATTCCGGATGAGACAAAAATGAAGTTGATTGGTCATCCGACAGTAGAACAATCGTTTTTGTAATTTATCAGATTGCCTTGAAGTTTTTGATGAGATCTTTTAATTCTTTAACGGTTACTTTCACGCAGAAAATCTTTAAGCGATTGTAATTTTTTTCCAGATTTTCTTGCTTCTTTTACGTCTCTTAACCCTTGTTTAAGGCCAGTTAAAACTTTAAGCTTATTTTGAAGATTAAGATATTCCTGATTTATCTTTTCCCAGGTTTTTAAAGGAACCAAAACAGATGTTTTGTCTCCCTTTTCATCAACCATATATTTTAAAGCACTTGCCATAAAAATTATTTTAATAAAACTACATAATTTCTTGTCAACTAACTTTATAAGTTGAAAGTAAGTCTTTAACCTTTGTCCATTTCATATCTCCGTAACGATTGTTATTAATGGTGTTTAAGGTTGCCCGTTTGTCCATCATATTTCGCATGTATTGCATTCCTTGCCAGGCAGGATAAAGTTCGTTCTTTCCCGGAGCCAATTTTCGAACGCCCTGTTGCGTGTCTTCACGCAACACTTCCTGATTTTTTAAGTTCCGATGTGTGGAGACACACATCGGGGCATTTCGTTTTATTACAACACCTACCAAGGCGAAGGGAAAGTTCTCATTATGATTTCCCGTACAAGAACAGCATTTTCAGTTATACGAATTTTTCGTACAGCTCACTTCAGTATGGCAAAGGAATAGTTATCATAAGTGTTGGTAAGGAGGATTGCAACTATCTGAGATATTATTTCCCAGTAACACTCATTTTCAAACCGTGACATCCCGTCACAGTTTAATTTATATAATTACGGCCAGGGCTACTTAATATTAACTTACTTCAATAAGTTTCTTTGGGGACAAAATATAATTCTGTAGTTAGCTTTACAACACTTTTAGTTTAGCAGTTTAACTTTATCGCCGATGGCGATGGTATGGCAAACAGCAACAGTATAGGGATTTGAATTGCAAGCCCGAATAGCCAGTGTTGCTATAGTTTAGTTTGCTTCGGCTTGCTGGCAAAATTCATTATGTATGTAGATTCGTTATGGCAACCCTCGCAATGACGACTACTCCGTTGGTGTCTCGTCATTGCGAGGCCATAAAACAAACGATGGAAGGTGCAGATTGCTGATTGGCCGAAGCAATCTCATTTTACATTCTCGCCGGTGGGAATGTATGGCTAACAGCAAGAGCATAGTGCTTTTGAGGGTGAGAAGTTGGCCTAAGAATTTCCCATCATTCCGATGATAAACTTCTCTACGAAGTCAACAATCCTTTTCAAA
>JBKJIX010000177.1:0-6576 GCA_046598205.1 Chitinophagaceae bacterium | reverse complement strand
GATTTCAAATTTGTAAGACCAACAAATAATCCTCAATTAATAACCGACAACCTGATAGCTATTAATAATATTTCATTCCAGTTGCAATATTTGACTATAAGTACTTTAGGAAATATACTAAGAGGTAATGAGCTAAAATCAAAAGCTACAAAACTGATTGAATTATTGAAACGAGAATACCACATTAATTAAATTCTTTATGGAAGTACATGCCCACACTCATACTGCCCGAAAAAAATGGACACATTATTTCTGGGAGTTTTTAATGCTTTTCCTTGCTGTGTTCTGCGGATTCCTGGCAGAGAATTTTCGGGAGCACCGGATAGAGCACCACCGGGAAAAACAATATATGCAAACCTTTCTTGTTGACTTGCAAAGAGATACTGCTGAAATAATAGAGGATAGTGGAACCTGGGAAAGCATAATAAACGATATTGACAGTTTACGAAAGGAAATTGAAAAACCTGAGGACAGTCAGAATGTCGCACTTATGTATAAAGCCGGCACATCTATACTTTTTGGCTACACAACTTTTCGTTATAATGATAGAACTATTCAGCAGTTAAGAAATTCCGGTAATTTCAGGCTAATCGACAGGGTAATATCCGATTCTATGATACATTATGATGGTACTGCCCGAACGTCTATAAAAGACAGGGAAATAATTATCCGGGACATTTACCTTGACCTGGTCCATTTACAGAATTCACTTTTAAATTCTGGTATAACGGACCAAATAAGAAAGAACAAGATTATGGATAATATGGTTTATCCCCGACTGATACAAAATAAGAATAATTTATACCAGTATTACAATGACCTGTATTTCTATAAAGTAAGAGTTGAGGATTTAAAAAGGCGCCTTATGGAACTATATCGTAGTGCTGTTAATCTTATGAAACTTGTAAAACAAACCTACCACCTGGAATAAGATAAAATATGACTCATTGTAGTAAAGAAAAAGTTACACACCGAACAACTATCCACTATAAACCAAAAACTGTTTATATATTATGATATTAAAAAGAAGAAATAACTCTTATTACTATTTTGAAAGAAGAATATCACTTAAAATAAATTATTATGGAAGTACATGCTCACTCACATACTCCCCGTAAAAAATGGACCCATTATTTTTGGGAGTTTTTAATGTTGTTTCTTGCTGTGTTTTGCGGATTTTTGGCAGAGTATCAGTTGGAGCATAAAATTGAAAAAGACAGGGAAAAGCAGTATTCCCAAACATTATACGAAGACCTGAAAGTTGATACGTCCATCTTAAATGCACTTATTAGCGAGAGTGATTTTGTTATACCCAAGGTTGACAGTTTCAGGTTACTGGTACACACGAAAGCCATTGGTGATATTCCATCCGGTACCTGGTATTATTATGGAAGATTTGGTACAAGAAATTTAAGCCTTTCACTTCAAAATGTCACACTACAGCAATTAATAAGTTCAGGTGGCCTTCGTTATTTTAAAAATCAAAAAGTCGTATATGATATTGCTGCCTATGACCAGGTTATCAGAGATATAAAAAATTCTCTTGATCTGCAGCTTTGGACCTATAATGAAGTGATTAAAGCAAGGAACCAAATTTTTGATTCATGGTTTATGGACGAGATTATGGACTTTTCTGTTACAAGCAGCAAGGTGGATTCATTTAAACAAAAATCTTTTCCATTACTTTCAAATAAAAGAGAGGATTTTCTAAACTATGCAAATTATTGCCAAATGCGATCTTTTAATAAAAAAGGAGAAAGGGAAAGCCTGGTTCAAGCATTAAAAAGTGCAGAAAAACTAATGGCGGTATTAAAAAAGGAATATCACCTGTCCGAAAGGACTCCTTTGTAGAAATGAAAAAAGTTGATAGCTTAAAACCTATAACCTAAAACTAATAACTTAGCAATGGAAGTACATGCACACACCCACACCCCCCGAAAAAAATGGATCCATTATTTCTGGGAGTTTTTAATGCTGTTCCTTGCTGTGTTCTGCGGGTTTATGGCAGAGAATTTTCGGGAACACCGGGTGGAACACCAGCGGGAAAAGAAATATATGATTTCCCTGGCCGAAGACCTGGAAACAGATACTGTAGAATTAAAAAAAGCTATTGGTAAATGTGATTCGACAGCTCTATATTCCGATTCAGTTTTATTTTTTTTAACTGCTTATAAACCGGCGCAGGAAATTCCGGCAAGCTTTGCTGCCAAAATGGGCTTTGCCGGGCAGCGGCTAACATTGATCAATACTGACCGCACCTCTTCACAACTTAAAAACTCTGGCAGTATGAGATTGATTCGGAATAAAAAAATTAGTGACGGCATACTTAGATATTGGAAACAAATTGATGAGACCAATATTACACTGGATCGGTACTTGGTTTACAGGAATGCCGGCCGTGAAATTTCGTTCAAATTATGGATTATCCCTGAAGTTTACAGTCAAGGTTTATTAATGTCGAAGGATTCAATTAAAACACTCAGGAAAATTGATCCGGACCCAAAAAAATGGGATGAACTGACCAATCTTATAGCAATTAGCGGTTTAATAGCAAGAACAGCTCATATTCGTAATCTGAAAAGACAATTGGAAATGGCTGACAATTTAATTGCACTGATTAAAAAAGAATATCACCTGAAATGAAAAAGGCTGTAAGCTTTGAGCTATTAGCCATGAGCCAGACAAACTTTATATTTGAAAATTAATACCAGCACCAATGGCCTTATTCCAGCAATCGGTTTTAAAAAAATATCTCAGTGAACTGGATAAAGATGCCGTACAAAAAAGCTGGACTGTTTTCACCGCACATTTTCATAACCCCACCATTCAGCAAAATATACTGAATGCAAAAGAAGAAGAATACCAAAGCGGTTTTGTAGATGATCTTTTTGTAAAAGTGCTGGGCTATACATTGTACCCGCAGCCTGATTACAATTTTGTGCTGGAAAAGAAAACAGAAACAGACAGCACCAAAAGTGATGGTGCCATTCTCTCCTCCCCCTTGAGGGGAGGCCAGGAGGGGGTCGGCGGAGGCCAGGTTATCGCTGTTATCGAACTAAAAGATACTTCCACCACCGATCTTGATAAAGTAGAGAAACAGGCTTTTGGTTATAAGCACCGCCACCGTGATTGTAACTATGTTATCATTTCCAATTTTCAAAAGCTGCGCTTTTATATAAATGATGCTACGGAGCATGAAGAGTTTAATCTGTTTACACTCACCAAAGAAAGGTTTGATGTACTATGGCTCTGTTTGCAGCAGCAGTATTTTTTTAATGGCATTGCGCTGCAAATAAAACAAGCATCGGTAACGGAAGAAGAACAGGTAACTAAAAAATTGTATTCCGATTATTCATCCTTTCGCAAAAAACTCTTTCACAATATTGCGAAGCTGAACCCGCAGCATGATAAAATAGAACTGTTCAAGCGAACACAAAAACTGCTCGACCGTTTTTTATTCATCCTGTTTGCAGAAGATCGTTGGCTGGTGCCGGCCAACTCGGTACGGATGATACTGGACGACTGGAAAAAACTGAAAGACCTTGATGCAGCACAACCCTTATACCAGCGTTTCAAATTATATTTTAGTTTTTTAAATACCGGCCGTGACAAAACGAATAACAAAGAAGAAATATTTGCTTACAACGGTGGCTTATTTGCAACGGATGAACTGCTCGATAACCTGCAAATAGATGATGACATTCTATTTGAAAGCAGTGTGGCGCTGAGCAATTATGATTTTCAGACGGAAGTAGATGTGAATATACTCGGGCATATTTTTGAACATAGCCTTACGGAAATAGAAGAGTTGCAGGCCGAAGCCGAAGGCAAAACGATTGACAAAACAAAAACAAAGCGTAAGAAAGACGGTGTATTTTATACCCCCCGCTATATCACCAAGTACATTGTTGAGAATACCATTGGCGCCTTGTGCAAACAAAAAAAAGAAGAACTGCAACTGAACGAAGAAGACTATGCACCGCTGTTGAAAAAAAAGAACCAGCAACAACTGCTGGATAAATTAACCGCTTACCGCCACTGGCTTTTGCAACTCACCATTTGCGACCCCGCCTGTGGCAGCGGCGCATTTTTAAACCAGGCACTTGAATTTTTAATAGCCGAACACCGGCATATAGATGAACTGGATGCCAAACTGGGCAACCACTCCATTATATATAGTGATGTGGCGAAAAGCATTCTGGAAAATAATTTGCACGGGGTAGATATAAATGAAGAAGCCGTAGAAATAGCAAGATTGAGCCTTTGGCTGCGTACTGCACAAAAAGGCCGCAAGCTGAGCAGCCTGAATGAAAATATAAAATGCGGCAATAGTTTGATAGATGATGAAACGATTGCCGGAGATAAAGCATTTAACTGGCAAAAAGAATTTCCAACCATATTTTCTATTAAAGAAAAACAACCCTTTCACATCACTTTCGTAACGCATTACAGCCGGCGCAACGAAAGAATGAACCAATACAGGGTACCGCACAAAGAAGGATTCTGGATGAATGAAGAAGCGGAACTGCTGATAACCGGCTATATAAAAGATATAGTACGGGAAAATAATTTTAAGGTGCTGGCTTATAATATCTGCGGCGATCATGTACACCTGATGATAGTGGCAGAGCAGGCAGAGCTGCCGGAGATACTGCGAAAGATAAAAGGCAAAACATCGCAGCGGTTCAAAGAACATTTGCAATTGCCAAAGGAAGAAGAGTTTCATTTGTGGGCACAGAAATACAATACCACCTGGCTCGATACCCCGGAGCACTACAATAATGCCATTGCCTACATAGAAAATAACCGAACCAAACATGAACTGCCTTTCAACAAGGGGTTGCAACCCCTTGTACAAAGCATGCTGACCAACGAGGAAGCTGCTTACGCTGTAGAATACAAAGGAGGCTTTGATGTGGTGATTGGGAATCCGCCGTATGTGCTTTGTCAACCCTCAAATACGGTAGAAAAGATATTAAGCTATTATAAAACTTATGAAGTAGCGAGTTATAAAATAGACCTATTTCATTTATTCTTTGAAAAATCAATACATCTCACTGCTAAAAATGGAAGAATAGGTTTAATAACACCAAACACATATTTTGCTAATAAACACATAAAAACTTTAAGGAAGTTTATTCTTGAAAAAACATGTGTTACTGAAATCTTACAATGTGAACAAGGCGTTTTCTATGATGCTAGTGTTGATGTTGCGCTAATTTTTCTTTCTCTGGAAAAAAATTGTAGAGAAACAATTTCTATCGGTAAAATGAGTACTAACGGGTTAGTTACTGACAGAAATATAATTCCATCCTTAGAATGGAAGAAGAACGAAGACTATGTTTTTAATATTGTGAAAAAGACTTTGGCAACTTTTGAGAATTGTGTTCTATTAGGTGATATTGCAAATACCTATTTCGGGATACAGGCTTTTGATAGAAAATCTTCAATAAGCTTTGATATAATGAACGAAAATTATTTACCAATAATTGATGGTGCAGATATTCAACCTTTTTCAGCAAGCTACAATAAAATATATTTTAATTATATACCTGAAAACATTAAAAGCGGAGGTGATTGGGAAGTATATTCAAGAGAAAGGATTGTTGTAAGGCAAATAGGAAAGATTCCAATTGTTGGATTTTGTGAGAAAAATATTTTAGCGTCAAATACTTTATACAGTATTTATCCAAAAAACGATAATTATCATTTGGCGTTTCTTTTATGTATTTTTAATTCTTCTGTGTTTAAATTGTATTGGGAAGAAAACAATTCAGATAACAAAGATTTATTTCCAAAAATTAAAGGTTATCAGTTAAAAAATATTCCTATAAAAATTACAAGTAAAGAATCCCAACTCCCCTTCATCACCAAAGCCGATACCATGCTCTCTACAAACAAAGAGCTGCAGGAGTTAAAGCAAAAAATTTTACAATTATTGCAAAGCAATTTTACAACGGTTAACATAAATAAAAAGCTGGAGCAATGGCCCACCCTTAGCTTTGCCGATTTTTTAAAAGAACTCGGCAAACAAAAAATAAAACTCTCTCTGCCGCAACAAGAGGAATGGATTCCGTATTTTGAAGATCAAAAGAACAAAGCTGCCGCCCTGCAAAACACAATTAACAGCACCGATGCAGCAATAGACCAGATGGTGTACCAACTCTATGAATTAACAGCAGAAGAGATAGCGATAGTGGAAGGAAGCCATTAGCTTAAAACTTATAACCTAAAACTTACAACTTAGTAATGGAAGTACATGCACACTCTCACACACCAAGAAAAAAATGGACCCATTATCTCTGGGAGTTCTTAATGTTATTCCTTGCTGTGTTCTGCGGGTTCCTTGCAGAGTATCAATTGGAACACACCATCGAGAATCAACGGGAGAAAAAATATGTTCGCTCATTAATTGAGGATTTAAAAGCAGATACAGCTGACCTTGAGTCCTACGTCCATTTAAGAAAAGAAAAAAGGATTATGATGGACTCATTAATGATGTTATTAAACACCGGAATGCATAAACAAATGGGCAATGCAACCTATTTTTTTGCACGACATGTATTTTATGGACAG
>JBKJIX010000094.1:0-48719 GCA_046598205.1 Chitinophagaceae bacterium | reverse complement strand
TCCAGTTCCTCACGGCTTGCTTTATGGCTTTCATCACCCAATGCCTGTATAACTAATTGGGTAGGAGAGCCGCCAAACAGGTTGTCTATTATTTTACTTAGTAAATGCTTTTGTGTTTTTTCTTTGTTCACCGCTGCCTGGTACACATGGGTTCTCATTGAGTCGTCTCTTTTCACAATGCCCTTCTCATTCATAATCTGCATCAGTTTAAGGGTAGTGGTGTAGCCAACATCTTTTATTGCTGCCAGCTCCTCATGCACTTCTCTCACTGTCGCAAGTCCTTTAGTCCAAAGTATTTGGAGTATTTCCAGTTCGCTTTCTGTGGGCTTGATCATTTTTTGCACTGACATGGTTTCTAATATTTATGATCCGAATATACGACTATTTTCGTATTACAATAAAACAAAGTTTTTTTTAGCCTTTTTTAACATGAGACGGGGAGGCAGGGGAAAGGTTACAGTGGTGAGATTTATTGCATAATGTTCTAACGAGGCTTGATTTTTTTTCGTAACGAAAGTCTGGCACTCAAAGGAATATTCTAATAAAGATTCATCCTTACTTATGTCATCTTTCTGTTTCCCGGATCTTTTTACAGATGATACAATCCGGTAAAGGTTGGTATATTTAAAAGTATTTAAACCTTCATCAACACCCTGCCGGGGATAAAACCAACCACTCATGATAAAAACATGTATACTCGTATCAGCTATTATTGCATTTACTGCCTGTGGTAATAAGAAACCAAAAACCGAAACTCCCGATGCATTGGAAGACCTTAGAAATTTTTCGAAAGTTGAAATGACAAGGGAAGACACCCTTACGAAAGAATGGTTGCTGGGAAAAGAGTGGAAATCCGAAAGCGAAGGAGCCCCGATGACAAGGTTAAAAATTTATTCCCTTGACTCCTGCGAATATGTTTATGGCAAAGATACCTGGGGATTTAAAGGGGGCAATTTTACTACGGGACCCAATGCCCTTGCTTTCTGGCCTTTTGCCAAAGTTGATGACAGCACTTTCACTCTTTATGTAAAACCAACTCAAAAAACATTTACCTACAGGTTTGTCAAAACCTTGTAACCATACACCAAACTCTGTTGCGTGTCTTCACAGAACAATTCTTTAGTTTAAAATTCCAATGCGTTGCGACAGGCATCGGGGTATTCTGTTATTTTAATTATGGAGAAGAACCAAGGCGCAGACATACCAACCTTTTGAAAGTTGCCAACCATGTATCAAAACGAAGCATTGAAATTATGCTGCAGCTCTTTGCAAAATAATTTTGCACGGTATAGCTGAAGTAACTTTTACTACATGATTTTTGTAAAGGGGAATGGCAAAATAATCGCCTGGAACCAAATGGCTGGTTTCATCACCCACGAGAATATCGCAGGTGCCTTCCACTATCAGGAAACGTTCATATTCATCATCATGAATTTCCTGCGGTGTATTTTCTTTTATCCATACAATGGCGGTTACTGCTTCAGGGTTGTAACCAATAATTTTTGCAAAAAGATTTTCTGTACCATCATACCTCATATCATCCCGGTTTAACCAATCAGCAAAGTCTTTTATGGTTGACTGTTGATGCAATAATGGGGGAGTAGTAACCGGTTCACCATTTTTTAATCTTTCGGTATAATTTATCTCCGCCATTAAAAACGGTTTAACTGCCGGGCCGGGTTCTATCGCATTGGCCATGGCCAGTGTTTCCAGTGTTTCGCAAATAGCATCTATTTCAATTTTGATAAGTGGGTCGGCGGCTGCCATTCTCTCCACTTTTTCCAACTCGTCAGGGTTGGCAGTGCCAAACACATATTGCTCCAATATTCCCGAATCAATAAATTGTTTACTTGTCATGTGTCTGCTTTTTTTCTTGCCTGTTTTGTATCATCATTCTTATATTAGTTGTTACTACGGAAACAGGTAAATGAAGTGCTGTAGCCGCATCGGAAAAGGTAAACCCTTTATAATACACCAGGTTAAAGGCTGCATTGTTGGAAATACCTTTTTCAGGTGCCTCATATACGGGATAACTGCCTGATAAGTTTTTTTCAGCATTCGTCTTCATCACTTCAAAGGCTGATTGCCGGGCTATATTGATTAACCAGGTAAATAAGGAGAGGCCGGAACCATTATAGCTATCTTTCCCGTTCCAGGCTTTAACAAAGACAGTATGTAAAATTTTTTCTGCCTGTTCCCGGTTATTGATAATACGAACAATAATGCCGAGCAATGCCGGTGCATATTGATCGTACAAAAGACCGAGGGCTTGTTGGTTGCCTTTCTTTAGTAAAAGCATCATCCGCTGATCTTCTTCAGCACTATGAAGAGGGCTTACCATACAAGAAAAAGGGTTTAAGAATATTCTGCTTTTTATAGAGAAGTGAGGCTTTCAGAATTTTATAATAGTCTAAGGTAGGTTAAATAGTACAGGTACCTGATTATAATATTGTTCATAGTGTAATATGAGCGGTAAAGCCATCGTACACAACAATTCTTTACGTTTTCCGATTCCGATGTGTGGCGACAGGCATTGGGGCAATCTGTTATTTTAAGTATGGACAGCAAACAAGGCGTAGAAATTATCTACACGAACCAACGCATAAATACCGGGTATAAATTTTTCTTGCATATTCCTTACCTGTTGCTGTAGTTAGTCTTTAACCACGGGGTAGTTTGCCATGTCAAAGGCCATGCAGCTAAATTTTATATCGAACCATTCGGTAAATATTTTATAGTTGCGTTTGGCCGGCCAGTTTTTTTCGTCGGTATCCCAACCCCATAGTTCGCTACAGAAAATCCTGTCAAAGTTTTTCTTTACATACTTTTCTGTTTCTTTTACTGTTTCATATTCCGGCAGCAGGTAAACAGTGCTTTCCTCCGGATATTGCGGGGGCTCTTCGGGAAAATACATTTTGCGGAGCCAATCCATAAAAGGAGCCCTGGGCTTTATAATAACAATATTGCGGTTAATAACCGCAGTACATAAGGCGGAAGCTCATCATCATTATCTTCCATAAAATCGTCCTCTTTATCATCCAATGGTTCAAAAGTGTCGCCGGCCAACCCACCCATCAGCGATTGCTGCGAAAAACTATCTACCGGTTTAGATATTATGTTTATTACAGACCGGCCATTAGCCTCTTCCGTAATTTCAAAATCTTCAAGCAACATATCATTGTATTGCCCAAACAATTTTTCTTTATCTGCCTCCAGTTGCTTCAGCAATTTTTCACCGGCTTTGTCCATCGGCACGGCGCTTTTTATTGCCATCAGGTATGACTGATACAAAAAATCACTTTGCTGTTTATAAACTGAAAGGTTCCAGGCTGTCATCCCCATATCGAGCAGGTATTCCAGCTCTTCTACCGGCATGTTTTCAGTGGATTGCTGATAAGGCCTTATCAGTTGCAATATCATGCTGGAATAGCTGATGCCGGTGTTATTAGGCTTTGGTTTATCCATTCCGCCATTTATGATGCCTGCCATCAGCACTTCATCCACTTCATTTTTTTGTACAGGGTGTTTCCCTCCTTTAATAGGTTTCATGTGTACATTTTTTATTTTACCAATTTGTTACTGTTACTAACCAAGTTATTCGTTATAGCTTATTCTTCTGCCGCCATCGTTAGCATATCATTCTCTCCATACAGCACCGGTACTTTTTTATCGGTACCCCAAACTTTTGCTATCCGGTCTTTTATTTTTTGCTCAAAGATTGTAATGAGTTGTTTGCTGGCATTTACCAAGGCCTGCTCTTTTTCGATTTGAGATACGATTTGGTGTTGGGTTTCGACGGATGGTAAGGGGATTAGAATACTCTCAATTCCTTTATTACTAATATTTGACTGTCTTACACCACCAGATGAATTGGCAAAAAGTTGCTTTCGAAAATTATCTATTTGAGAAACGTAGTAAAGGAATTGCCTGTCGAGTTCGCTAGTCAGAATTTCAAATTTGCCTACACGCTGATTTAACAAGAATTCACCATCAACATCAATTTGGCAAATATTACCATAATCTTCTTTTCCAATTGTACCTGTCATTGAAACAAGCATATCGCCTCTTTTCAAAATATAGTTTGGGTATTCTTCAAGAAAATTTTTAGGTAAATACGAAGGAGAATTTTCTACATCAAAAAACATTTGTTTTACATTTCCCATCCTGATTAACTGGACCCCATCATCAACATAATCGGTACTTTTAAAAGCATTTCCACCTTTTATCTTACAAACTTCCCCCAACTCCACCATTTCCCAATCGGGGTCAATAGCAATATTGGGTTTGTAGTTTTCTACTACTGCTTTTGCGCCATCTATTATTTTTTGATAGCTTTCTATTTCGGCTACTATTTCTTGCTGGATGGATAAGGGAGGGAGAGGGATTTGGATTGAGTTCAATGCTTTTTGGTTAAGCTTCGGCTGTGCAGAACCTGTAATATATGGTTCTAAAGACATTGAATTTAAAATGTATTCCACATACGTTTGTGTATACATTGAATCAAACTTTAAAACATGGGCATGATTGTTTACCCAAATTTTACCAGTAACAGAAAATGCAATTGGTGTAACTCTTGCCAATAAATTTGCGCCATCTTCCGAAACCAATAGAAGATTTTCATCAAACAAATAATCAGCAACATAATCCACAATACCAGATGCGCCATAGTAAGGATACTTTCCAGATTTTCTGTTTGATTCAGTTATAGGGACTCTTTTTCCATCGTAATTAGAACAAATATCTCCAAGATTAGCAATTGGAAATTCTGTATTAATTGCAATTTGGCTTTTATATCGATCGCCACTCAAATTATAATCACCATTTTTTGCAATTTCTTTTTTGGATACGGCATGGGCAATGGCATTTGCCTGTACAGACGCCATGTTTGGCGTCTCTGCCATACCCGATAGGGACGCCATGCCCGATGGGGACGCAATGCCCGGCCGTAGAGACGCAATGCATTGCGTCTCTACGGCCGTCGCCACCGCAACACCCGCCGCCGCCCCGGCCACAAATTCATGAATGATTTTGATGGCATCATCCAATTGCCCGCCTTTTACCGCATTGCGTTGTGCCCCCAAACCATATCCATCATTATCAATTTTTACAAACAAAATTTCTTTACTCTTTTTTGCCAATGCTGCATCCATTAATAAAACGGATGTCTTTACACCGCTATACGGATTAAATACACCGGCGGGTAAACTAACTACTGCATACAGATAATTTTCCACCAGCATTTTTCTCAATTCTTTATAGGCCGTACCACTTTGAAATATTACTCCTTCTGGTACAATGATGCCGGCCCTTCCTTTGGGGTTCAGGTGTTCAGCTATATAATCTACAAACAACACTTCGCTACGGTTGCTGCTGATGGTAAATTTTTTGTGCGGCCGTATGCCACCCTTCGGACTCATAAATGGCGGATTGGCCAGTATCACATCAAAGGTTTCATTCCAACGTTCTTCACTGCTCAGTGTATCGTATTCCCATATATGCGGGTCGCTAAATCCATGCAGGTATAAATTTACCAGGCTCAGCCGCACCATGTCGGGAGAAATATCGTAGCCAACAAAATTTTGAATTATTTTTTTTCGTTCGTCAGGTGTTAATGCAGAGACGCCATGCATGGCGTCTCCACGATGCATGGCGTCTCCACGATGCATGGCGTCTGTACGATTTCCGCCATGCATAATATGTTTAAATGCAGAAATTAAAAATCCTGCTGTGCCACATGCCGGATCCAGTATCGTATCTGTTTTTCCGGGATTCACTGCGGCCACTACAAAATCTATTATATGCCTTGGTGTACGAAACTGCCCTGCATCGCCCTGCGAACCCATTACCGATAACAGATATTCAAATGCATCACCCAATTTTTCGCTATGGGTGTATTCAAATTCACCAATGGTTTTGAGAAACATTTTTAATGTTTCCGGGTCACGGTACGGCAGAAAAGCATTTTTGAAAATATCCCTGAATAGCGATGGGATATTTGGATTTTTATCCATGCTTATAATTGCCTCTGAATACAAGGTGAGCATTTCAGTGGCCGTTACTTTGGTATCGAACAAACTATCCCAACTATATTTTTTAAAATTACCTGAAAAGAATTTTGCCTTGCCGCCCAGTTCAATGGCTTCTTTGTCCATATCATCCATGAACTTGTAGATAAGGCCAATGGTGATTTGTTCTATCTGTTCCTTTGGGTCGGGCAGTTTGCCTACGAGTATATCCCGGCAATCGTCTATTCGTTTTTTTGTGGCGGTGTCTAACATGGTTTTTATTTTAGAGACGCAATGAATTGCGTCTTTACTGTTTTGATTGAGATAGAGACGTAAAATATTGCGTCTCTATCGGTTCCATTCGTCTGTTTTCCAATTCGCCGGATTATTTACAATGTATTCAGAAATATTGTGGAATGATTTATTGTCCCTGATTATATGATCATGAAACCGGGGTTGCCAGGCGAACACGGAATGTAATGTACGGGCCTTTGTTGTTACCGATGATTTAAAACCCCGGATGATGGAGGGCAGATTTTTTGATTGCGGGGCAAATGTATTTTGATATTCTGTAGAGACGCCATGCATGGCCTCTTTACGTATGGTGGTATCGCCACCATGGGTGTCGTTGTCCCGTTGCGTATTAAATTCATTTTCACCAATGATAATAATTCCATGAAAATGATTGGGCATTACCACAAATGCACCTAATTCCAAATTCATATCCGGCCGTATTTCGGGTGTTCTTAACCATTCGGTTTGTACAATTTTACCAATATCGGATAATTGCATTTGTGGTGGTTGTGATTGTAGAGACGCAATGCATTGCATCTCTACAGGGGGCGGCGCCACATTAACAATTTCACCAAAAAAACATTCCCTATCTTTTGTACATATCGTAACAAAATAGGCGGCATTCCATCCATAATTCCAATTTGCCAACCGGGCGGATGGTATTCGATATTTATTTTGAAATTTATCGGCCATGATTACGCTGCAAACTGATCTAATTTAATATAATCTTTAATATACACCGGAATTACCTCCCTGTATTTGGCGGCTACTTCTTTGAATTGTGCAATGGTTAATGTGGGATGGGTTTGTAAGGCATGAAAATCTTTTGCTTCAATTATTTTGCGGATATCCTGGTCCACAATGTAGGCTTTGAAGAAATATTTTAATGCCCGGACATTTACATCTTCTTCCGGCGGGTATATGGAAATAAATTTATCAAATTCTTCTTCCAGCATTTCATCTTTCGATTTGAATTTGGGAATGATGCCGAATATTCTTTCTACCACTTCCCGGATGGAAACCTTTCGGTCTATCTGTGCCGCCTTACGTAATTTTTCTAAATTGAAATATTCTTCCGGCTTGTCAAATATTTCGCTTTGTATATGGCTTATTACATGCTCCCAGTTTCCCAGCTCCACATGCCTTTTAATAATGTCATCCATTTTAATACGGTCTTCAAATTTTTTGAAGAGCATCCTGTCAATCTTCATTCCCTGCAAGCCGATTTGCTCTTCATTTAAAACAGACAACAGGTCGGGAATAGAGCTGGTGTATTTATCAACATCAACGCCACCACCGCCACCTGTGCCGGTTCCGGGTTTTGGTTGGGGAAGTTTTAATACTTCATCGTAATCAAATTTCTTTTCAAAATATTCGCAGTTGGCAAAGAAGTCAAAGAGTTTGAAAACTGTTTTCTCCTGCTGCGTAGTTTCTTCTTCGGCTAATTCGTTTTTATGTTTGTATTCAAATGTGTTTTTTCTTGTTCCCCTTCCTTTTATTTGTACAAAATCAGCCGGACTAAATATAGGACGCATCATACACAGGTTGAGTAAGTCGGGGCAATCGTAACCCGTTGTCATCATGCCAACCGTTACACAAATTCTTGTCTTGCTGGATTTATAACCTTCCAGCCAGTTTGTTTTTCCGTTCAGGTTGTTATTGGTAAAATTGATAGTCATTTGCTGTGCATCACCCACCTGCGAAGTAACCTGTACAGCAAAATCGGAATTGTATTTACCGGGATAGAGTTGCTCTGCCATCTCGTTCAGTATCTCTGTTATTTTCCGTGCATGGTTCTGACTTACCGTAAAAACTATTGTCTTTCCGATTTCATTGGTGATGGGGTCTTTCAGTGCATTCTCCAGAAAGGTTTGACAAAAAACCCGGTTTGTTTTAGCTGAGAAAAATTTCTTTTCGAAATCTCTTGAGATAAAAGTTTCTGTTTCTTCTCCTTCTTCTGTTGGAATAACTACGGCATAGCCTTCATCTGATAATAACTGTGTAGTAATTTCTGTGCGGGCATCCAATACTCTTGGGTTAATGAGATAACCATCTTTTACTCCATCTAATAAGGAGTAACGAAAAGTTGGTTCGCCATTTTCGCAACCAAAGGTTGAATAGGTATCCCGTAACATGCGGCGTTCAATTTCTCTTGGGTCATTTTCTTTTACCTTTTCAATATCCACCGCTTTCAAATAATATTTTGGTGTGGCGGTTAATCCTAATTTATACCCGTGGAAATATTCGAAAACGGCTCTTGCATTGCCGGATATGGAACGATGCGACTCGTCAGAAATAATCAGGTCGAAATCTGTTGGAGAAAAATCGTAACGGTATTTATTGTTAAACATTAATGATTGAATAGTAGTGACCACTACATCCGCTTTTCTCCAATCGCTTTTATGTTCTTTAAATATAAATGTTGAATAGTCGGGCTTCAGGTTATTGGTGAAAGCTTTCCAAGCCTGGTCTTCCAGTTCTAATCTGTCAACTAAAAATAAAACCCGTCTTGCATTTTGTGTGCGGGGAAATAAACGGATAACAGCAGCAGCCGTTAATGTTTTACCGGTTCCGGTAGCCATTTCAAAAAGGAAACGGTTTTTTCCTTTGCTAACCGCTTTTTGTAATTCAATAATTGCGTTTAGCTGGTACTTTCTAAGGAATCGAAGTCCGGTTGTCCAGATAAATTATTTGCTGTTTTCAATACCGCCATCCCAGCCGGGCCGTTCTGCATAGTCGGGCATTTGTACTTTTACAATATAATCATCGGATACAGGCTCGTTTGCTATTGCATTCCTATCAGGATTCCATTTTTTTATAGCACCTATTTCGGCCGGGGAAGGAAAATTATAAATTGTTTGGGGATTTCCTTTTTTTAAATCCCACAGGTAATGAATAATTCCGTTTGAAAGAATGATGAATTGTGCACCAACTGTATTGGCATACTTTCTTGATTGCTCTTTTGCTACCAACGGATGCAGGCTTTCTTTTTTTGCTTCAAGAACACAAAAAGGGTTTTTATTACTGTCAACGAGTAAGAAGTCTAATGAACCATTTTTCGTTTTCTCATAATCATTTCCCCACGCATCAATTTCCTTCTTCGTTATTTTCACAAAATTTTCAAGCAGAATGTTAGCGGAGCCATGCTCATTATCAAAGAATCTCCATCCTGCTTCTTCCAGCAGTTTGTTGATTCTGATCCGGGCAGTAGCTTCTTTATTCATGAATGATTTAATGGTTAATATTCGAATATAAGAAAAGCTGAGTAGAAATACTGAACGTACAAGAGTGCTGCGCAACTGGGTTGATAGTAGCAATGCAGCTGGGTACATAATAAAAAATTTCTTCCCGAATCAAGTTCGGTACAAGCTCTTCGTCGGAATAGCAATACAAATGGCGGAATGACCCCGGATGACCAGGGGAGGCAGGTAAACCGGGTACATAATCCAAGATTTCTTCCCGAATCAAGTTCGGGACAAGCTCTTCGTCGGAATGACAATACAAGACCTCAAAAAAATAAGTCCCGCTGTAGAAACAGCAGGACTTAATGTAATGGTTCTGATTAAGCTTTTATTTGCCAGCCTTCGCCAAGGCTATGGCTGGTGAATCTTTTATTGATACTTAACAGTATTGCTTTTGTTGATAGCAGCAATAGGTTCAGATGCTTTAATTATTTTTCCGGTTGGTGGCGGAGTAGGAGGCAAAGCTGCTGGTTGTTTCTTAGCAGCTATCTGCGCCAGGGTAGGAGCAATTACTAATGATACGATGGACATCAGTTTGATAAGGATGTTCATTGATGGACCAGAAGTATCTTTAAAAGGATCACCCACGGTATCACCCGTTACTGATGCTTTGTGTGGTTCTGATTTTTTGTAAAACATTTCCCCGTTTATCTCCACGCCTTTTTCAAAAGATTTTTTTGCATTGTCCCAGGCACCACCGGCATTGTTTTGGAACATTCCCATCAATACACCACAAACGGTAGCACCGGCAAGAAATCCGCCTAATGCTTCTGCACCAAGACCGGGCATAAATCCGATTATCAATGGAGAGATGATGGCGATAGCACCCGGCAACATCATTTTTTTAAGTGATGCTTTGGTAGAGATAGCCACACATTTATCATACTCCGGTTTGCCTGTGCCTTCCATAATACCGGGGATAGTGCGGAACTGGCGGCGAACTTCTTCTACCATCGCCATTGCAGCTTCACCAACTGCACGGATGCATAAGGAAGAAAATATAAAAGGAATCATACCACCTACAAAAAGACAGGCTAATACATTTGCTTTATAAATATCAATACCGGTTATACCAGCTACACCTACGAAGGCTGCAAACAATGCCAATGCTGTTAAAGCAGCAGAGGCAATGGCAAATCCTTTTCCTGATGCAGCAGTAGTATTACCTACAGCATCCAATACGTCTGTTTTTTCTCTAACTTCCTTAGGCAGCTCACTCATTTCTGCAATACCACCTGCATTATCTGCAATAGGGCCGAATGCAACTGGCTATTGATGCATTATCTGCAATAGGGCCGAATGCATCAATAGCCAGTTGCATAGCAGTTGTTGCCATCATACCGGCAGCAGCAATGGCCACACCATATAAACCTGCACACTCATAAGAACCCCAGATACCACCAGCTAAAACGAGTATTGGTAAAAAGGTTGATTCCATACCGATAGCCAAACCACCAATTACGTTGGTAGCATGCCCTGTTGATGATTGTTTAATAATAGAGTTGACAGGACG
The DNA here is from genome assembly GCA_046598205.1 of Chitinophagaceae bacterium. Taxonomy (GTDB): domain Bacteria; phylum Bacteroidota; class Bacteroidia; order Chitinophagales; family Chitinophagaceae; genus JJ008. The sequence continues at coordinate 37,665 of JBKJIX010000094.1, read as the reverse complement.
TTTGCCCATGGCTGTATAATACTCAGTGATGATGCTCATTAATGCACCAACGGCAAGACCAACAGCAATAGCACCGAGAACTCCCCATTTGGTAAACATTACACCTCTTAATTCCATTGCTTCCGGCATTAGCCAATAAACTAAACCTGCTGCTGCAATAGCGGTAAGAATCATTGAACCCCAGTTGCCCATGTTCAATGCCTTCTGTACATTATTAGTATTGATACCGGCTGTCTCGCTGATGCGGACAAACAAAGTACCAACGATAGAAAATAAAATACCTATACCGGCAATCAGCATCGGAAGTACAACAGGAGCAAATCCATTTAATGTATCGTCACCACTTATTACAGTTGTTTGCTGGCCTAATACGATTGTAGCCAATACAGTTGCTACATACGAACCAAATAAGTCGGCACCCATACCAGCCACATCACCTACGTTGTCACCAACGTTATCAGCAATAGTAGCAGGGTTTCTAGGATCATCTTCAGGAATACCAGCTTCTACTTTACCAACAAGGTCAGCACCTACGTCGGCAGCTTTGGTGTAGATACCGCCACCAACTCTTGCAAACAATGCTATAGATTCAGCACCGAGAGAGAAACCTGTCAACACTTCAATCGTCCTGAACATTTCTTCAGAATTGATCGCCGCATCAGGTGCAAAAACTTGTTTTAATACAATATATAAACCACCAAGACCCATTACCGCCAAACCTGCCACACCAACACCCATTACTGCACCGCCGGTAAATGATACATTCAATGCTTTACTCAAACTTGTTCTCGCTGCTTGTGCAGTACGAACATTGGCTTTTGTTGCGGCTTTCATTCCTATATATCCGGCGAAAGCACTTAACACAGCACCTGCTACAAACGCAATAGCAATAGACCAGTGGGAGTGAGGATTGGCAGTAGCCATAACTGCCAGTAAAACACCAACGATGGCTACGAAATAACCCAGGATTTTCCACTCTGCTTTCAAGAAAGCCATTGCACCTTCAGCAATGTAATTGCTGATTTCTTTCATACGGTCTGTACCGGCATCTTGTTTTGCCACCCACCGGAATTTGACAATTGTGTAAAGAAGACCAATAAGGCCCATAATGGGAACGAGATAAATCAATTTGTCCATACGAGTTGATTCTTAATCAAAAATTAATAGAAAAAGCGGCTTTTTCACCGACCACATTCGCTAAAGCTTTAGTGGTCAAGGGCGGCAAAGATAGGGGAAGGCAAGGAAATACCCCAAACCTACCGCAAAGATGGAACAGGCTCGAAAGGGGCTTTAAAAGCAGGGTGTTAAGGTAGAAAAAGCACAGCCAAGATTATCGGAAATGTCGCTTGCTATCATTGCTTCCATTGAAAGCTCTTTCGCTGCCAAATCTCCGGCAAGGCCATGGAGGTAAACACCGAGGATAGCCGTTTCAACAGCACTGTAACCTTGTGCTAAAAGACCCGTTAGTATTCCGGTCAGCACATCACCACTACCACCAGTTGCCATACCCGGATTGCCGGTTGCATTAAAGAAACCTTTTCGGTCAGTTGTTGCAATAAAAGTATGGTGTCCTTTTAAAACGATGATGCAATTAAGTTCTTTTGCTTTTTGCAAAGCCAGCAACACCCGGTCAAATTCGTTGGCGGTTTCACCAAACAATCTTTCAAATTCTTTTGGATGAGGTGTAAGGATGGAACCGGCAGGAATCAGTTTTAATAGATCTTTTTGCGAAGCGATAATATTGAGTGCATCGGCATCCAATACAACCGGACTTTGATAAGCAGTAAAGATTTCCCGCAACATCATTTTTGTTTCTGATGCAGTACCGATGCCGGGGCCAATGCCAATGGCTTTGTACTTTGTCAGATCGCATTCGACCTTTGTAGTAAGGGATGAATTGAAATCTGTCAGCACCATTGCTTCAGGAACGGTGGACTGTAAAATATCATACCCACATTTTGGAATATGACAAGTAAGAAGACCAACGCCACTCCGCATACAAGCTTTGGCAGATAAAACTACAGCACCGATTTTACCATAACTACCTGCTACCAATAAGGCATGACCATAGGTTCCTTTATGGGAAAATCTTTTTCTTGGTTTGTAAATGGAATGAATGATAGTATCATCCACTAATTCAAAGCGGCTATTCCCGATAGCTATCGGGATTGATTGGTAAAAGCCTTCCCGCAGTCCAATATCAAGAATGTGTATTTCACCAATTGATTTTTCATTTTCTGCAAAAAGGAATGCCGGCTTATAGCATTGAAAACTCAGTGTATGATCCGCAAAAACAGTAATTGCACCTTTTGAAGAATGGTCAACAAACAAGCCGCTTGGAATATCAATGGCAACAATTTTACATCGGGAATTATTTATATGTGCAACAAGATTGGCGGTTACACCTTCTAATGGACGGTTTAATCCTGAACCAAATAAGGCATCAATAATTATCTGCCCATCAGGAAATGAATGAAAATTTTCTTCTGATTGTATAAAATGAATATCATGATTGGGCAATTTGTGCAGCCGGGCAAGATTAGTTTGAAAATCTTCGGTGCCTTTATGTCCGAACTCAAGAATATAAATTGTTACCGGGTATTTACTTTCGATCAGCATTCTTGCAATAGCCAACCCATCGCCACCATTATTCCCTTTACCACAGAAAATGGCAAAGGAATCTGCATCGGCATATTGCTGTAATAACCATTCTGCACATTTGCCAGCGGCCCTTTCCATCAGTTCGATGGAAGTGATGGGTTCCTGTTCAATTGTATATTGATCCCAAAGACGTATTTCTCCGGCAGATAGAATTTTCATTTCAGCCTAAAGTTGAGGAACAATTTTGAGAAAAAAAATGATTTAGCTCTTACTGAGCCAATTCTAAAATTTTCCTGTTAAAAGACGGTAATAAGTAGTTACTTAATTTGTTGGCGGAGTTGTTTTTTATAGCCCCGGAGGGGCGAAATAGTAGTAGAAATGTGAATTAAGGCATTTCCCTAAGCTCCATCGGAGCGACCTATTTTACATATCGCTCCGATGGAGCTCAATACCCTGAATTTTTATTGTTCACTACTGACCTGCCTGTCCGGCAGGCAGGCATTTCGTCCGCCATTGGCGGACTTAAATACAATTCCAATTTCATTAACTCCGCCAACTGGTTTACTTAAATTATTTCTTATACGCCTCTTCCATCATAAGAATATCAGCAAATTCCGGCTCTTTGCTGGTGCTGAATAAATAATAACCCCAGTAGTTGCTCAGTGTATCCAACCCCACCAGTGTTACTGATTTATCTGCTTTTACAAACTTCAGTACTTTTTTGCCGGAAGCATCCTGTAAAGGAAGGTAGTAGTTTTTAAATATTCGCTGGAACTGTTCATGTAAGATGACCAATCATCTGCTACAGTAGCAAAATCCCTTTCCCCAACTTTCATTTTCCATTTTTCCATCTGGTTAGAATCGGGAATAAAATACACTGCGGCATTTTTATCCACTACCATTGTATTTATACTGTTTGTAACAACTGGTGGTTTTGCCTCGGTTGTAGTATCGGTACCGGGAGTTTCCTTTTTATCTGCTTTGCCACCGCAGGCTGATAAAAAAATGATGGAGAGGGGAATGAGGATAAATTTTATCAAATTGTTTTTGATGGGTTTCATTATTTCTTTTTAAAATCCCTTTGCCTTTAAATATTTATCAAACCACTGAATATATCTTTCAAACCGGTCTTTTTGAAAAGCCGGTACGGTAATCCCATGAAACTGACCTGGATAAATTATTAGTTCGGTGGGTGTTCCAATGGATTTCAGAGCCTGGTACATTTGTTCACTGCCAACAGCAGGAACATTAAAATCCTTTTCGCCAGCCATAAACAGGGTAGGTGTTTTAATTTTATCTGCATGGAGAAATGGATAGGAAAGCTTTAAATATTTTTCATAATTGTTGTCTTTCCAGGGCTGACCAATTTCATTATCCAATTGTAATATGTATTGATCAACACCGTACATGGACAATTGCAAAGCACTGCCTGCACCACTAACAGCGGCTTTAAAACGGGTATCTTTCGCAATGGTATAATCAGTAAGTATGCCACCATAGCTCCAGCCACCAATACCCATGCGGCTGCCATCCACTATTCCTTTACTGATTAAGTGATCGGCGGCGCCTTGTATATCCAGCACTTCTTTATTACCCCAATCTGCATAAATGGATTTGCAATACTCTAATCCACGGCCATTGCTGCCACGGTAGTTAACAGCTACCACAGCATAGCCATTGGCGGCAAGCAGTTGCCTTGTTAAATCAAAACCATAATCATCCTGTCCCACAGGGCCGCCATGTATAAAAAATATTACCGGTAATTTTTCTTTATTGGCATTGGCAGGAAGGTAAAGAAGATTGGACACCGAAGCACCGTCTTTACTTTTTGATATAAATTTTTCTACCGTTGCTAATGATAGTGGTGCCATAAAATCATCCTGCACTTTGGTAAGGCGGCGAAGGTTATTGTTTTCCAATGCATAAAATTCAGAAGGCAATTTCGGATCTGTCATGGAAGTTATCCAACTGCCATCAGGATGCCGTTCTAATGAATTGAATGAACGGGTACCACCAATTAATTTATTCATCTTTCCATTGCTCACATTATAGGTAGCAATGTATCTTTCACAATCATCTGTAACCAGCACGGCGATATTAGCTCCGTCTTTGTCCCAACGGGGTGTGGAAACAGGTCTGTCGAGCAGCTTGCTTAATAATGTAGGCTCACCACCATTGATTGAAGCCACACTTAGAATGGGCTGGTCATACATAATAAAATTGGCATCGGAAGTACTGCGCAGGTAAGCAATGTTTTTTCCATCAGGGCTCCATTGTGGCGATCCATCGCTGCCTTTCCAGGTAGTTAGTTGTTTTGCTTCTGCACCGGGTTTGGCATCGATGATGAAAATATCAGAATTGGTATTTTTATCGGGGTCTTCAGTATGATTGCTTACAAAAGCAATGGCAGCACCATCAGGACTCCACTGTACACCGCTTTCGTTATAATTCCCTTTTGTAAGAGTGTCTGTTTTTTTGGCTGCAACATCAAAAAGGTAGAGATGTGTTTTTCTTTTATCATACTGGTAGCCGCTTACATCTTGCTTAAAACGATAGCGGTCTATTACATAAGGTTTATTGCCTTTCTTACCCGCAGTATCTTCGTAGTCTTTGATGGTTAGTAATAATTTTTTACCATCCGGACTCCAGGTATAATCATTAAGTTCTCCTTTTACATCCGTCAGTTTAATTGCTTCTCCACCAAGCCTGTTTAGTAAATATACTTGACTACTGCCTTCGCTTCGGGATGCTGTAAACGAAATATATTTTCCATCGGGGCTCCACCTGGGACTGCTCTCTCCATCAGGACTATTGGTCAGCTGCACCGATTCTGTGCCATCCCAACTCATCATCCAGATATCTGTATTGCGTTTGTCTTTGGCTGAGTCAATAGTAGTTAGGGTATAGGTTACCCATTTGCCATCCGGGGATATTTGGGCATCGCCGGTGGTTTGCTGACGATAAATATCCGCCGGACGAAGACTTCTTTTTTGTGTTTGAGCTATACTGGCTGATTGCAGCAACAATAATACTATTGCGTACAAAACTATTTTTTTCAGTAACATAAGTAGTAATTGTATTGCCGAATATAAGAAATACCTTCTTAAACACACTATATAAAAGGACTTGTAAACAATCATTAACTTTACAAATTAAATTCAAACAATCAAAAAGCTTTATGAAGGAAGTCTATATCATATCCGCGGTCCGTACACCAATGGGCAGTTTTGGCGGGTCATTAAAGAGTTTATCTGCTACCCAATTAGGCGCAACGGCTATAAAAGGTGCGGTGGCTAAAGCCGGTATCAAATCTGAACAAGTGCAGGATGTATTAATGGGTTGTGTAATGCAGGCCAACCTGGGACAAGCACCTGCAAGACAGGCAGCAAAATTTGCCGGGTTACCGAATGAAGTAAACTGTACAACGGTGAATAAAGTTTGTGCCAGTGGAATGAAGGCTATTGCACAGGCAGCGCAGAGTATTATGCTGGGCGATGCAGATATAATAGTAGCAGGAGGTATGGAAAGTATGAGTAACGTTCCATTTTATGCAGACAGTGTAAGATGGGGAAACAAGTATGGTAACACTTCACTGATAGACGGATTAGCAAAAGATGGCCTTACTGATGTGTATGATGGTAAAGCAATGGGCAATGCGGCTGAACTATGTGCAATGGAGTGCGGGGTTAGCCGGGAAGAACAGGATGCTTTTGCTATAGAAAGTTATAAAAGAAGCCAGGCAGCTATTGCCGCGGGAAAGTTTGACAATGAAATTGTGCCGGTGGAAATACCACAGCGTAAGGGTGACCCGATAGTTTTTTCAAAAGATGAAGAACCTTTTAATGTAAAATTTGATAAAATACCGTCATTAAATCCTGCATTTATAAAAGATGGAACGGTAACAGCTGCCAATGCCAGTACAATGAATGATGGCGCAGCAGCATTGGTATTAATGAGTAAAGAAAAAGCAGATGAACTGGGATTAAAACCAATTGCTAAAATTGTTTCCTATGCTGATGCAGAACAGGCACCGGAATGGTTTACAACTACACCTTCAGTTGCTGTACCGAAAGCAGTAGCTAAAGCTGGGTTGAAGATGGAAGACATTTCTTACTGGGAATTGAATGAAGCTTTTGCGGTAGTAGGAATTGAAAATAGCAAAAGAATGAAGCTGGACCCGGCAAAAGTGAATGTACATGGAGGTGCCGTATCATTGGGCCATCCTTTAGGATGCAGCGGGGCAAGAATAATTGTTACACTGATAAATGTTTTAAAAGCCAATAATGCTAAGTATGGTGCGGCAGGAATATGTAACGGTGGTGGAGGTGCATCGGCGATGGTTATCGAGAATGTATAATTTATTGTGAGATAAAAGTGGGGAGGCCGTCTCAAAAGTCAATATACAAGGAGCACAAAGCCCACAAAGTTTTTCACGAAGAACACAACGTATTGAGAATAAAGAAATTTTGCTTTGTGAACCCGATAGCTATCGGGTTTGTGTCTTCTTAGTGTTCGTTGTGCTCCGTTTATTTTTTATACAGCCTCTTTTTACTTAATGTTGGTTAACAAAATGTCAGCTATCAAATCCGCTTCTTTATTGTTTCGATGATCTTCACTGCATGTTCTCTGGAGTTTTCAATAAACAGGCGATGCGTATTCATTCCACCAAAGATAACACCAGCGAGAAAAATATTTTTTACATTGGTTTCATGACTATTAGTATTTATTACTGGGCACATTATATCATCATCAGATAATTCAATACCCATGCTGCGCAAAAATTGCAGGTTAGGTTGATAGCCGGTTAAGGCAATAACTTTATCGTTGGTAATAGTGATAAGACCTTCCGGGGTTTGTATATCCACTTCCTGTTCTCTTATTTCTTTAATAGATGAATTGTAATATGCTTTGATAGAACCTTCTTCGATACGATTGATTATATCAGGCCGCACCCAGTATTTTACTCTTTGGCCAACTTCTTCTTTGCGGATAACCATTGTTACTTCTGCGCCTTTGCGCCAGGTTTCCAGTGCAGCATCCACCGCTGAGTTTTGTGCTCCTGCTACTACCACTTTTTGAAAGGCATAGTAATGCGGGTCTTTATAATAATGGGTGACTTTTGGTAAATTTTCACCGGGTACATTTAATAAATAGGGAATATCGTAAAAGCCAGTGCAGATGATAATATAATCAGCCGAATAAGTTGTTTTACCGGTTACAACATTAAAAAGGCAATCTGCTTTTTCAACTTTCAGCACTTCTTCAAAGAGGTGAATATTTACCTGGCCTGATACAGCTACCCTTCGATAATATTCCAATGCTTCGTTCCTTGTTGGTTTAGCATTGTTGGATACAAAAGGGATATTATCTATCTCCAATCTTTCAGAGGTAGAGAAGAAGGTCATATTGACTGGGTAATTATATAATGAATTGACAAGAGTACCTTTTTCCAATATCAAATGTTTCATACCAGCTTTCTTTGCTTCTAATGCACAAGCCAGTCCGATGGGGCCACCACCAATAATGATGACAGGGTAATATGTTTCTTTTTTAGGCAATGCGTTACAATTTGTACAAATCTATCACTAAAAGAATAAGGTTAACAGATGAAAATAATTTGATAATTTTCAGCTATGATAACTATTCGCATTGCTACAGTTACTGATGCAGCACTCATTGCAGATATTAGTCGCCAGACTTTTTATGACACATTTGCTTCGCAGAATACAAAGGAAAATATGGATAAGTTTATGAATGAAAGTTTTTCTAAAGAAGCATTGATGAAGGAAGTTGGTATGCCAAATAATATTTTTTTGCTGGCTTATGATGATAAACAACCGGTTGGGTATGTACGGATGAGGGAGAATAATACCCCGCCGGAGCTTGGAAATATAATTGCAATCGAAATAGCCCGGATATATGCTACAGTCAATTCCATTGGTAAAGGCGTTGGCAAAGCATTAATGCAAAAATGTATTGAGATAGCTATGGAGAAAAAAGTAGCTGCAATATGGCTGGGAGTATTTCAGGAAAATCACCGGGCTATTGATTTTTATACCCAATGGGGCTTTGAAAAATTCAGTACTCATGTTTTTATGCTGGGTGATGATCCGCAAACAGATTGGTTAATGAAGAAAACCCTGATAATTGTCTCTTAACAGACCAGCTAAATCGTAAATTTTCATCGGCGCTATCGTAGATTTCCGGTCTTTTTCAAGCACTAATTACGGCATAGCAACGTTAATAGAGATTGCCTGTTAACTATTTTTACAATAAACAGTCAATCATTAAACCCAGTAGCTTATAATCTGTCTATGGACAGCCTTTTTCATTTTTAATCAAAAACCCTTTTAATGAAAGCCCGGATCCTTTCCCTGACTACAGCCATTTTTTCTTTATCCTTGATTTTTGCAGCCTGTCAAAAAGAAAGAATTACTGCTACAGATTATTATACAGAAACAACGCTTCATTCTGATGACCAGTCCCGTTTTTCAACAGAGATAGATGGGGTGGCCAATGATGCGAATGCAGTTCTTGAAACTACAGCCGGTTTCGCAAATCGCAACGGGAGTACTCAATCTGTAATTTGTGATGCAACAGTTTCTGTTGATACACTTAGCAGCATCCGGACCATTACTATTACTTACAACGGAAGCAATTGCCCTGGCAACCGCACCCGTACAGGTGTTATTGTAATTTCTATGGCACAGGGTGTACGTTGGAAAAATGCTGGTGCTACGCTAAATGTGAGTTTCCAGAATTTTAAAGTTACCCGCCTTGGCGATAATAAAAGTATTACTATAAATGGTACACAAACCTACACCAATGTAAGCGGTGGTTTACTGATCAATCTGCCAACACTTAATACTAATACTATTACTCATACGATTACCAGCAGCAATATGTTAGTAACGTTTGATAATGGTCAGCAACGAAACTGGCAGGTGGCAAGACAAAGAGTGTTTAGTTTTAATAATGGTATTGTTATTACCACTACAGGAACACATACTGAAGGAACTACTACCGGTGTTGCGGAATGGGGTTTCAATCGTTTTGGAAATCCATTTAAAACATCTATCACTCAACCATTAATTATCCGCCAGGATTGTAATTTCCGGCTGGTAAGTGGAAAAGTAGCACATGCTACAAACCTGTTTAATGCGGCGGTTATATTTGGTTTAGATGCAGCAGGTGCTGTAACTACATGCCCGGGTACCGGCACTTATTACTTAAAGATTGCATGGACTGGACCAAGTGGCATTGCCCGAATTGTAATTTTACCTTACTAATCTTCTTATTTGTTGGCTGAGTTATTTTTTACAGCCCCGGAGAGCCTGTCCCGATTTTTCGGGAGGCGAAATGCTAGTAGAAAATATACATTAAAACATTTCCCAGAGCTCCATCGGAGCGATATGTAGAACATATCGCTCCGATGGAGCTAAATACCATGATTCTTTATTGGTTGCTACTGATATTTCGTCCGCCATTGGCAGACTTAAGAACAAATCCAACTTAATTAACTAACTCCAGCAACGGATTAATCTTTTTTTTACAAATAGAAAAACCGTTCCTTTTCAGGGAGTAGTTTTTTGTTTTAGACGTACTGGTTTTTTACAACTAAATTAGCATGGCTATGCCGGCTACCATCATTACAAATATCAAGCAGCTTGTTAATACCCGTCAGCAAAATCATTTGTTACGGGGAAAAGAATTGGCAACATTGCCATGTACTGAAAATGCTTATCTCGTTATAGAGAATGGAATTATTGCAGAGTATGGCAAAATGGATAACCTGGGCTGGACAGATAATAACAACGATACCATAATTGATGCATCAGGTCAGTTCGTTCTTCCCACCTGGTGCGATAGTCATACACATCTTGTATTTGCCGCCAGCAGAGAAGAAGAGTTTATTGATAAAATACAGGGAATAAGTTATGCAGAAATTGCTGCTAAAGGGGGAGGCATACTAAACTCTGCTAAAAAAATTGCGGAAGCAAGTGAACTTGATTTATTGCGGTCAGCATGGGCAAGGTTGCAGGAAATTATGCAGCTTGGTACAGGTGCAGTAGAAATAAAAAGTGGGTATGGGTTATCTGTTGAAGGAGAATTGAAAATGCTGCGGGTTATAAAAAAACTAAAAGAAACATCGCCTATTCCAATCAAAGCAACTTTTCTCGGTGCTCATACATACCCGGTGGAATACAAAGAAAATCACCAGGGATATATTGACCTTATCATTAATGAAATGCTCCCCGTAATTGCTGAGGAAAAACTGGCAGATTTTATTGATGTGTTTTGCGAAACTGGTTTTTTTTCTCCGGAAGAAACAGAAACGATTTGCAGGGCAGGAATGAGTTACGGGTTAAAACCAAAAATTCATGCCAATCAACTGAACTTATCTGGCGGCACACAAGTGGGAGTAAAGCTGGGAGCAGTTTCGGTTGACCATTTAGAAACAATGGATGATGAAGCGATTAATGCACTGGCTAACTCAACTACTATTGGAACATTATTACCAACAGCAGCTTTCTTTCTGCGAATGCCTTTTCAACCAGCCAGAAAATTAATTGATGCTGGTTGCGCCATTGCTTTAGCCACCGATTTTAATCCCGGCTCATCTCCATCAGGCAATATGAACTTAGTTATAGCCATGAGCTGCATACAAATGAAAATGCTGCCGGAAGAAGCTATCAATGCTGCTACTATCAATGGTGCTTATGCAATGGAACTACAGGATGAATTAGGGAGCATTACTGTCGGTAAAAAAGCCAATCTCATATTTACAAAACCTGTTCCTTCGCTGGCTTACCTACCTTATTCATTCGGCAGCAATTTAATTGATAAGGTAATGATTGGAGGCGAAATTATTTAATCATCACTTTAATAACACCGTAACATTTTAACGGGTTTCTTGTTGTATTTTCGGAACAATGGCAATATTCAGATTACGAAAAAAGAAACCGGACTTTTTTGAGCAACTCGTTGCCCGCAATGTGGTATTGCCTCATCATGGTCGGCAGAAAGGGTTGGCTTTTCTAGTGGCCTTGTTTTCCGAGATTCGCCCCGCATCGGGTAAAACAAGAAAAAACCCGGAGAAAAATCTACTAAGGGTAACAGAGCAATTGCGGCAACATAAAATTGTGCTGGCAAACACACAACATGCTTTGGTTTCTCAACTTATAAGTACAGACCTTACAGCAGCAATTACTGAAAGTGGAATACCATTGGCAAGGGGTTTCTGGCAGGAACTGTCCAACCGGCTCAAACACAAAATACTTCCATCATTGCAGGATGAGAATGATTTTCTCTATGTCATCAATAATGTTTTTTTCAAAAAGGGTGATTATGTATGGATGGAAACTATTTCCCGCCAGGCATGGATTAATTTTTTTGCAGCTATAGGGTTTAGTTTTAGTCCACGACATAATGAGTTGAAAAAAGAACTGCTGCAGTCCATGAAGATTCTTTCCTTCCAGGTGGCGCAATTAGGACTGGAAAAAGTAGTGCTTGATTATTTACCCGAAGAGCACCGGACAGAAGACACTCCGTTTGTATTGCAAAATTATAAAGTACATGACCTGGAAAAGCTGCTGATGGACAATGCATCGGATCATGAAGTTATCGCCGCTTCATTCCAGCTCAAAAATAGTATTGAAGATTGCTACCAGTTGATAGATCATATACGGGAAAGCCATTCTGAAAGAGGTGCCAGCATACAACAAACTTATCTCTTGCTGATATTATCGAACAGGCTTGAACGGATGCAATTAGTATCAGATGTGCTGGATGCAGATAATAAATTTGATACCGGCAGGTTTGTTGATGTTTTCAGGCTGCTGGTAAGGAACGAAAAGCGAAAGAACAGTATCCGTGAATTTTTATCGCAGGGTGTTGGCTACCTCGCTTACCAGATTGCAGAGCATAAAGGCTCAAAAGGGCATAAGTACATTACCGACTCCCGGAAGGATTATTTTAAAATGATAAGCAGTGCTATGTGGGGTGGATTGATTGTTTGCTTTGTTGCGATTTTCAAAAACCTGATTGGCAAATTAAAACTGGCTCCCTTACCCATTGGGTTTCTCTACAGCGTCAATTATAGTATCGGGTTTATAATGATTGAGAATACGGGATCAACACTGGCTACCAAACAGCCTGCCTTTACTGCCAGTGCGGTGGCCAGTTCATTAGATACAAAAAAACACAGTGAACCGGATTTGAATAATCTTGCTGCCACTGTCGCTAAAGTTTCCCGCAGCCAGATTGCTTCTTTCTTTGGCAACCTTATCATCGTTTTCCCCATTACATTTTTACTGGCAATGGGATATGATTTGTTATTTCATCAAAAAATTGCCGAAGGTGATGCAGCGATGAAGATGTTGAAAGACCAGCATCCCTGGCGAAGTCTTTCATTACTTTATGCCTGCTTCACCGGTTTCTTTTTATTTGCCAGCGGCATTATTGCAGGTTACTGGCAAAATAAAATTCGCTATGGCCGCATAAAAGAACGATTGAAAAAGCATCCGGCATTAAAACTTTCGATGTCCCCAAAACGATTAGATAGGATGGCCAACTGGGCAGAGAAAAATTTTGGGGCATTGGTCGGCAATATCTCTCTGGGCTTTTTTCTTGGCTTTGCTGGCATTTTGGGGAAAATGCTGGGCATTCCATTCGACATCCGCCACATCACAATTTCAGCAGGTAATACAGCTATCGGTGTGTATGGACTTGGTATTGAAAATATCCCGCCTTATTTTTTACTGGCTGTTTTTGGTGGTGTGTTATGTATCGGCTTCCTGAATTTTCTTGTTAGTTTTTCGCTGGCTTTTCTTGTTGCTGTAAAATCAAGGGGTATTAGCTTTGCACAGTATCCCCGTTTTTTCCGTATTCTTGGCAAATATTTTTTAAAACACCCCCGGGATTTTGTGTTGCCACGTAAAAAAATACCAGAACTTAGTTATAAGCCGCTGAGAAAATAAACTCCTTTGTACACTTGGATTCGTTTCTTAACTAATACTTTTTAATGCCTGACTTTATTATAATGCTTCAGTAACTCATCACCTCCAAAATCATTTTTTAAATCCCTGATCACTGAATGAACATGATTGGCATTATTCTGCGTATTATCATATTCAATAAGAATAGTGGGGCCTTGTATGCGGTAATAATTCGGATGGCCAATAGCAGGTTGCCGTTCGCCTGCCCATGCAAACCGTAGATTGTTTAGCCCGGCTGCTTCTATATCCTGCATCATACCCATCGCAAAAAAACGGGTATAGCGATGAATGTAAAGGCTGAGTAATTGCATAAAAAGTTTTTGTTGAGAGCTACTTAGTTCGCTGTACAGAATTCCCCTGGGGTCGTTTATCATAGCCTTACGGCTGTCAAAGGTTAGGATTTCCTTTATTGCCGTATCAGCAATGATAGCTTTTGTAAGTTGTTTTTTATCTAAAGAATGTAACAAGGCAATACCAAGTTCCGTTTCAACTTTCAACACTTGTTTTCCTTTTTCCGGGCCGGATAATACAACAGCAGGATTTGTACCTAAAAAACCTGGTGTTGCTGCAATAAGGTGATTGTTTTGCGAAGAGAAATTAAATGCTATATGGTGACCTTCAAACCGCCAGCCCCAGATTGAATTAAGAGGATTGCCAAAAATTGAAAAATAATAATTCTCAGGGTCACGGTAATGATCATCAGCAGGCCGGTTTTCTACTTCTTTCAATATATTTTCCAGGCCCATTATAGAAGTTGCTTTATTAAAACCTGTATCACTAAGAACAGTATGCAGCAGATCGAATCCGGCTTTACATTGTGCTGCTGTCAATTCTTTTAATGGAATTCCTTTCCGGCTGATGGGTACAAAATGCCAGTTATACCGTTCTTCATTATCAAATGCAAACTGAGCTTTTATTTTTTGTTCTACTGAAAGTAATTCCAGGAATTTGATGGCTGCTTTAGTCATATCTCCGGCAACACTATCAATTGGCTGCGAATAAGCGGAAACTAAAGTTCCTGTTACAAACAAAAGAAGAAGGAATATTCGTTTCATTGGATTGCAATTTGTTGAGTGACTGAATAAGTATTTATAACAATAATGCAATATGCTATTCACTATTTATTATTTAAGCCGCCCCTGTTCCTCATCCGATGCAGTAGAACGTTGCCTGCGGTTCTTGATTGTATTATTGCCAAAATTATAAGAATAAGTAAGAACATAAGTCCGGAACATGAATCGAAGATTTAATGCCGAATAAATATTTTCCGACGGAATGTCTGTCGTGCCGTTAAAATCACCACCATCAAATATATTATTTATGGCAAACCTTAGTTTGCTTTTATTATCAGTAAATTTTTTCTGTGCACCAAAATTAACCAAACCTCTTCCTTTAATAACTGTAGCCCCAGACAAACCTTTTGACTGGTAAAAACCAGAAAGCTCAATACTGAAATTATGCGGTAATATAAAATTTTGAGAACTGTTGAAGCTGAAATTCTTTTGCTCAACTTTAAAAGGCCCCTTGCTATAGATGGCACTCAATTGCTGCCAGTTTCCCTGTATATTATTTTGCATCGTCCACCATTTGGCAATAGTGAATGGAAGGGATAAACTGATGTTAACTGTTTTTATATAATCCAGGTTTTCTGCTGCAAAAATTTGCTTGTTGTCCTTGGAAGTTTTTGGCTGAAACCCGGCAATAGATCCATCCTCATTAGTGTATGAAACTGAAAAAACAAAACTCTTGACTAAGTAATCAGCTTTTACTATGTTGGAAAAGGCTGGTTGTAAACCACTATTTCCGGAGAAAAAAGTAAAGGGGTCTACAAAAATAACAAATGGCGCCATATCCTTAAAAGTTGGCCGGGTAATACGACGGCTATAAGATAAATTAAATGAATTGTTATCATCAATTTTGTGGCTCATAAAAACACTGGGGAATAACCGGCCATATTTACGATCAACAATATTTTGTTGTGATACACTTCCAAGATTGGAAACAGTGTATTCATATCGCATTCCCAATTTCAAAGTTGTTTTTGCGGAAGCTTCAATACTTAATGCGGTGTATGCAGCAGCAATATCTTCTTTTAAATTATATTTTTCTGTAAGATCGGGATCTTTCACCCAATTATTTTGCTGCTTCGTTTCTACTGCAACATCATTAATAAATTTTGATAATGCAAGTTTGCCACCCGCTTCGGCAAATACCTTTTTATTTAGTCTCCTTGTATAATCAACTTTGCCCACCCATATTTTTATGGGAGTAAGTTTTGTGCTTCTAGTTTGCTCTGTATTCAATGCAGTGCCATTACCGTTAAAATATTTATTTAAGTAATCATTAGGATTGTCATCCTTGTAATACAGGTAATCTAAATCGGCGGTTATAACTTCTCCTTCCTTAAAAGTATGCGAGAAATTAATATTTGCCATTGCATGTTTCCAGCGGTTTAATTCTGTGTTGACAATAGAAACAGTGGTATCAGGAATATTATTCTTCACGATGGAAAGGGCATTGTAAGCAGTCATATTCCATTTACTGTCATAGCCACCCACTAGGGCGCCAATAATTGTTTTAGGTGTAAGTTGAATATCAATTCCCAATCTTGCATTCTGTTGACCTTCTTTTGTATGGCGGAGCGTTTCTGTGGTATTATCAGTTTGAATACCCTGGCTAATTGTTTTATGAAAAAAATACCAATCCTGTTCTGGGTTTTTCCAGGTAAAAGAATAGTCACCAAATAAATTAATCTTCTTATTGCGATAATTAAAATTCATTGAGGCGGCAGGAGCAACACCATTACCATAGCCCATAGTTAACGAATAAGAACCGTTTAATCCTTTATTTGGATTTGTGAGTAATACAATATTGATAAAGCCTGCATTACCTTCTGCATCAAAATTGGCAGGGGGTGTGGTTATCAGTTCAATTCTGTCAATATTCGAAGCATTCATACCACTCAGCATTTGTACCACCGCATCCATCGGCATGCGGCTTGCTTTACCGTTAATCATTACAACTACACCGTCTTTACCATTAAGCGCAACAGAATTATTCTGACGGTTAACTACAACTCCCGGCGATTTTTCCAGCACCTCCAGTGCCGAACCACCTGCTGAAGTAATACTGTTCTTTACATTAATGACCATCCGGTCTATCTTTTGCTCAAACATAGGTTTGCGGGCAAGTACAGTTACTACATTTAATTCCTTTTCTTCCTTTAGTAATTGAAGGGAGCCTGAATTGATATCTTCTTTACTTATTTCAACAGGACTTGTATACAATGATTTAAAACCTGTATAAGAAATCAACGTAAAGTATTTGCCCGGTTTTATATTTTCAAAACTGTAATTGCCCTGTGCCTGGGTTATTGTTCCTTTTACCAGGGATGAATCTGAATAGTTAAGCAATAAAACATTGGCGGCGGCAACAGGTTTATTAACGACATCTGTTACTGTGCCATAAATTTTTACTTGTGCCTGCACACAGGTTGCAATTAAACATAATAGAAGGCTGGTAAAAACAATAAGAATTGATTTTTTCAAAGCAGGTAATTTAATGGTGGCCGAAATGGAATAAAAATTTTCGAAGGGTAGGAAAGGTGCTTAATAGACTACAAGATAGCTTTTATGGATTAAGTTTAAAATAGAATTTTCGAAAACTATTTAGCGCTACAAACAATATCTTAGCATTCAAATCTGAACTGTATGCAACCAATCATTGAATGTGTTCCCAACTTCAGCGAAGGAAATGATCTCAACATCATCAAACAAATAACTGACCAGGTAGAAACTGTAGAGGGAGTTCGTTTGCTAAATGTTGATCCGGGAAAAGCAACCAACAGAACAGTGGTAACATTTGTCGGCAATCCCGAAGCGGTTATCGAAGCAGCATTTCTTGCCATTAAAAAAGCCGGTGAACTAATTGATATGAGCAAACAGAAAGGCGAACATCCAAGAATGGGTACTACGGATGTTTGTCCGCTGATACCGATTGCCAATATCTCTATGGAAGAAACAGCGAAGTATGCACAACGGTTAGCCAAAAGAGTTGGCGATGAATTACAAATTCCAACTTATTTATACGAAGCGGCACAGCCGGATAAAAGCCGCAACAACTTATCAGTAATAAGGGCAGGAGAGTATGAAGGCTTTTTCAAAAAAATAAAACAGCCGGAATGGAAACCTGATTTTGGCCCGGCAGAGTTTGATGCAAAACGTGGCGGCACCGTTATCGGCGCAAGAGATTTTCTGGTAGCATATAATATTAACCTCAATACTACATCTACAAGAAGAGCCAATGCCATTGCTTTTGATGTAAGGGAAGCAGGAAGAAATGTAGTAGAGAATGGTGTGAAAATAAATGAACCCGGTACGTTGAAAACAGTAAAAGCTATCGGATGGTATATTGAAGAATATGGAGTAGCACAAATCTCCATGAACCTTACTAATATAAACACAGTACCAGTTCATATTGCATTTGATGAAGTGTGTAAGAAAGCTGATGCAAGAGGAATAAGAGTTACAGGTAGCGAGTTGGTAGGATTAGTTCCACTAAAATCATTAACCGACGCTGGTAAATATTTTTTGCAAAAGCAAAAACGTTCAACTGGTTTGTCGGAAAAGGAACTAATAAAGATTGCAGTGAAATCAATGGGACTGGATGAACTCGGCCCTTTTAAACCAGAGGAAAGGGTTATCGAATATCTATTGAAGAATAAGGCCGATAGCAAACTTGTTAAAATGACACTAACAGACTTTGCTGATGAAACAGCCAGTGAAAGTCCTGCACCAGGCGGTGGTTCTATTTCAGCTTATGTTGGTGCGTTAGGAGTATCGTTGGCAACAATGGTGGCCAATCTCTCCTCACATAAAAAAGGTTGGGATGACAGGTGGGAGGAGTTTAGCGATTGGGCAGAGAAAGGGGAGCAGTATAAAAATGAGTTGGTGAAATTAGTGGATGCAGATACCAAAGCTTTCAACCAGATTATATCTGCGTTTGGTTTACCCAAATCAACCGGTGAAGAAAAAGCTACCCGCAGCAAAGCCATACAGGATGCCACAAAATTTGCTATTGAAATTCCGTTCAAAGTGATGCAGGCCTCTTATGATAGCATGGAAGTTATAAAAGCCATGGCCGAAATTGGCAACCCCAATTCTGTGTCGGATGCCGGTGTGGGGGCCCTATGTGCCAGAACCGCTGTAATCGGGGCTTTTATGAATGTCCGCATTAATGCCAGCGGCTTGGATGATAAACATTTTGTGACGGATGTATTGAACAAGGGCCGGGAAATTGAGAACAAAACCATAGCTTTAGAATCGGAGATTATTAAAATTGTTAACGAAAAAATTGACCTTTAAATTTACCGCAGAGAACATGAGATAAGGAGGTTTCGCAGAGATTCTCTGCGTTATCTCAGTGGTCTCCCTTTGCGGTTAACTTGTATTTTAACAATTAAATTTTAAAAAGCGATTGATGGAAAAAATAGAAACTAAACCACTTGTCAGCGAATCAAAACTGAGTGCTATGCGCCACCTGAAAATTTATACCAAACAGGATGTGCTTTCGCTAACCAAACTCCGCCGCTTCGAAACCAAAGTAGGTGAGCAGCTAAAAGTAGTGAACGATGCAGGCGACATTGAAAAGAAGCTGAAAGAGTCAACTGCGAAATTTGTGCTATTTGGTATTCCCGAAGACCTCGGTGCCAAAGGCAATTATGGTATTGGTGGTGCAGATACATTGTGGATTCCTTTTCTGCAAAGCCTGCTGAATGTTCAGAGCAATGATTTTTTTGATGGTGGTGAAGTATTGCTGATTGGTCATTTTGATTTTGGCGATATGCAATATCTTATTGATACTACAGCAAAAGGGGAGGACGAAAAGGTAGAAGCGTACCGTCATGCAGTGAATACGATTGATGACGAAGTGGAACATCTGGTTAAGATGATAACGGAGGCAAAGAAAATTCCGATTGTTATCGGGGGTGGTCACAATAATACGTATCCATTAATAAAAGGAGCTGCTAAAGGCTGGCACAAAGCCGGTATACTTCAGTTGGCGCAAATCAACTGTATCAACCTGGATGCTCATGCTGACTACCGCCCGATGGAAGGGCGGCATAGTGGGAATGCTTTTCGGTATGCAGAAGAAGATGGTTATTTACAGAAGTATTGTGTAGTTGGTTTGCATGAAAATTATCTGCCGCAAAATGTATGGATTGATATGGTGAACAATCCTTTTATTGACTGCATCACTTTCGAAGATATTTTTGTGCATGAGAAAAGAACTTTTATGCAGGCTGTTTCTCATGCTACTGGGTTTACAGAAGATACACTAACAGGCATTGATATAGATCTTGATGCAATCCAAAATACACTCAGCAGTGCGATGACACCAGTTGGCATTACTCCCATTCATGCAAGGCAGTATATTTCTTTTGCGGCTGCCGATAGCAAACCTGCATACCTGCACATTTGCGAAGGGGCTACAAGATTAAGCGATGGAAGAACAGATGCAAACAGCGGTAAACTAATAAGCTATTTAGTAAGTGATTTTATTAAGGCAATGGCTTTCTGATTAAAATACAGTTCCTCTTGGCTTTACATCTGCTTTACTAAATGCTTTCTTGTATCGGGCCAACGCTTTAGCGGCTTCCGCTGTTTTCTTTTCTTTGGTAAGGGCCTGCCAGATTCCATATAATGCCCATCCATTTTCTTTATTATTTAAAAGATCTTTTTCCAATACCTCTTTTGCTTCTTTGGTAATACCTGCTTGCAGGTAAGCATTGCCGAGGAAATGTTTAGGGTTAAGCATCCAGTCCCGGGGTTCATTATACACCATATTTTCTTCGATGGTCACGGCCTCTTTAAATGCAACAATGGCCTGATCATATTTTCCTTGTTTCAATGTAATTGTTCCAACTAACATTTTTTCAGCCACCCTTGCCGCATCAATGGCAGGAGAAAACGGAACAAAAGGAATATTGAGACTTGTATCTTTCATGTACTCTATCAGCCTGTTTAGTTCACGAATAGCTTCAGATAATTCAGATTTACCAGCCTGCGCCATACCTCTTCCGAAATGATACATTATGTTACCAAAAACCTGTGCTTTGCCAGGTTGTGATATTTTCAATAGTTCATCCCATTTCCCAAACCGAACAAAAGCCAGCACTGGTGTCATATTAATATACTGAACATAATTTCCCATAGGTGGCGGAATAGATAAGTAATCGGCAGGAATACTTTTTTTTGTTTCATTCGCTGCATCAATGGAGTTTTTATATTGACCGGCAAGCATGGCATTGTTAGCCTTCATGTGCAGGTTATGGATAACATATAAAAAATCATTGCTGGTAACAGGTGCAAATAGTTTAGCCACCTTTTTATAACTGTTCACTGCTTTGGTATTTACCAGCACCCCTTGCTGATAATTGCCGGTGCGGAGATAAATATGGGAAGGCATGTGTACCAGGTGGGAAAGGGCAGGATTAGTAACGCCCAGCCTGCCTGCACTTGGTAATGCTTTGTCTGCAAAAGGGGAAGCCTCCATCACATGGATATAATAATGATTTCCAGCAGGGTGGTTGGGATATTGAACCAATAATTTTTCCAAAACCTGTCTTATTTGCGGTGTCCATGGTTTAGGCGTTCCATTTACATTCCATAAATCCCAGGGGTGCTGTAACATCATTGCATCTGCATACAGTGCTTTTGCATCGGGGTTAGCAGGAAAATTTACATAGGCCTTTTGCATCATATCAGTGTAATCCTGGTTCAGTTGTGCCCTCGTTGCATCAGCAGAATCTGCTGTATATCGGATAGCCATTGCATCAATCAGGAACTTTTCAAATGCGGAAGCTTTTTCTTCAAATTCAACCGCTTTACTGATGGCAGCAAGTGCTTCAGGAGATGCCCGGTACCCGAAATCATTAATGTTTGGCCCGTAAGCCAAAGCCTGTGCCCAATGAAGCATGGCGCATTTTGAATCAAACTTCGCAGCCTTTTTAAATGATGCCATCGCTTCAATAATGTGAAAGCCATAATACATATTGATACCCTGGTTATAATAAAACTGGGCACTATCACTCCTGGTAGTAATCTTCCATTTGTAATTACCGGCACCGGGAACAGGGGGTATGTCTGCTTCTTCCAGCCATTCTTTCAACTCATTCCAATCGGGTGTGCAGCGTACAATATTTATGTTTCTGTATTCCCGGGTTTTTTCCAACAAATGATTTGTAGTGGTTGCTTCTTTCAAACGAAAAGCAAGCAGGGCAGTGATAAATGCCAGTATAGTCAATAAAAATAGCCGGGGCTTCATGGCGGTTAGTTTAAGATTACAAATGTTACAATTTTTCCTGAAAGATTCGGGTGCATTTAAAATTGTCGCTGTACTTTCAAGGCTGTGGGCAGTGGGGACACCGCCCACGGCTGACTGCCCTGGCTGGTGTCCCCACCAGCCAGCGACATCCGATAGCTATCGGATTTTAAATGCACCCAAAGATTTGCAGTATCCTCCATTTCAATTGTAATGTTTATTTTTATAGTGTATTACGTAACTTGTCAGCGTAGTTATAGTATATGAAAAGGATACTCATCCTCTTTCTGTTTTTTGTGCTTACCAAAGCAAATGCTCAAAATGAATTTGCAGCAAATGCTTTCTACAACGATTTCAAAAAAATATATACTGATGGACAAACCGGATTTATAGCCTGCAAAGGAGTAAAGCGAAAAACTGAGTTTGAAGAACTGGCTTCTGAATACCGGGCCAAAATAATGCTGCCACTTGCAGACTCAGGCAAGTTGGTTGTACCTGTTTCCGGCAATCCGTTTGTTATCTACTATTTTCAACCTGACAAAATGCGATTAAAGATAGATCAGTTGGGACTTAACCTTCGGGATGCTGTTGTTACCGCTTTTGATAAACTGCTATACACAAGATCTGAAACAACCATTATAAATAACTATCCTTTTACCAACATCCTTTACTATACTGAACCGGTCGAAAATCCATCGGCCACAGCCATATTCCGGCAATGTATTTACTTCAGCAACGGAAAATATTATTTATCTTTTGAAATGCGGGGAAGGAGGGAATAACTGTATAATAAAAAAAAGTGCAACCACCGGTTACACTTCTTACTTTTTTGCTGATAATTTTTATGCTCAGGATTCAGGAGTAGCTTCCGGAGTCAGGTATTGGGCATATGAATATCCCTCTTCACCATCTTTTGTTCTGATAAGCCACCACTGTTCGCTGGTTTGGCTAACTACCGTTACAATTTCGTGGTGGGCAGCTTTACCAATAATGGGCTGGTCGGTGCCGGGACCTTTGCGAATGTTCAGGTTGGAACGTTCTGTTGTTACTTTTGCATGAGTAACAGGTGCAGAGGCAGCCACATTTACATTCATTACCAGGTCGCCTGTTAAAAAATTGGGGTCAAGTTTATCATATACACCCCACAACATATCTTTTACTGCCCCGGTGGGAGCTTCGCCATCAATATATAAAACACCTTCCTGCTCTCTTACCTGCAGATTAGCAACACCACTTATGGTGGCGGCAGTTGTCAATTCCTGGTATTTATCCTGTAGAGAAATAGATGTAGACATGGTTTATTAATTTAATTTTTATTTAATGGTTAATCCTTTCAGGTCGTAGCCTTTTGACATTAGTTTATCAAGCATTTGTTTTACGGCAACCCATTTTGCTTTAGCAATTTCTCCAGTAAGAACAATCTTGCCTTCATTGATAGAGAAACTAACACCGGGATGATCTTTCAAAGCATCCGTCAAGCCTTTGGTAAGGGCTTCGTCGGCTGCATTGATAACCGGCATCGGAGCTGCTACGGTACAATTGTTCACTACTTCTTTTACACCTTTTATGCCTTTTACCATTTCTCCGCAATGATCTTTGCAGGCCTGGTCTTTGCATTCACCGGTAAGAGTGGCTACTCCTTTGTCAACAGATACCATTGTATTAGCCGACATTGGGTCTGCTTTCAATGCTGTTTCAATTGCCGCTTTTATATCGGCATCTTTCGCTTTCTTTTTGCAAGCTGTAAAACTAATGGTGAGTGCTAAAACTCCCATCAGTAGAATTGAGGTTGATAGTTTTTTCATTTTTGTGCTTTGTTTTAGATACGAAAAGTAAGGGATTCTGAAGATATAGGCCTCTTTTTTTCGATAAAGTCTTTATTAAGCCTGTTAAAGACAGTCTATTTTGCCTCCAGTTCCATTATTTTCTCAAAAACCTTTTCGTATTCAGCATTAAGTCCGGCCAGATCATCACCAGCTTTTTTATAGGCTGCTTCTGCTTGCTGAAATTTCGTTTTATCAGAGTATGTGGCCGGATCAGACAAGGAAGCCTCCAGTTCGTTTTTCTGTTTATTAAGCAAAGCAATCTTTTCTTCCAATTGCTGAAACTGCTTTTGCGTTTTCTGTAGTTCTTTTTTATCTTCTTTATTTATAGCAGTGGCAGGTTGGGTTTGAGTTACAGCTGGCTTTGCTGATTCAGGCTTCTGATTTCCACTGTCTGATTTTTTCCCTTTTCCATCATTTTTTTGGTTTCTTTCTTCCAGCTTTTTTGCATCTGCGGCTTGTTTTGCCATCCGTTCTTTCCAGGCCACCCATTCTTCATAGCCACCCTTAAATTCCTTTATTTCATGGTCAACAATTTCCCAAATCTTATTAGCTGTCTTGGAAACGAAATAACGGTCGTGGCTTACAAGTATAATACTGCCCTCATATTTATCCAATGCATCAATCAGCAAGTCGCAACTGTGCATGTCAAGGTGGTTGGTCGGTTCATCCAGCATCAGGAAGTTGGCCTTGCTCACTATTACTTTTGCTAATGCTACCCTTGCTTTTTCACCTCCACTTAATATTTTTATTTTTTTATCTGCGTCATCACCACTAAAAAGAAAACAACCAAGTAAACCCCGTAATTCCAACTCATTCATCTGGCTGCCACATTCTTTCATTTCATCCAGAATGGTGTTGTTGATGTTCAATGCTTCCAACTGGTGCTGAGCATAAAAGCTTTCATCTACATTGTGCCCCCATTTTCTTTCGCCTTTACTGAAATTTTCTACACCAGCTATAATACGAAGCAGGGTTGATTTACCTTTTCCGTTGGCACCAATCAGTGCAATCTTATCCCCACGGTCTATTTCAACAGAGGAATTTTCAATAATCACATTTTCGCCAAATGCTTTGGAAACATTTTTTAACTCTACCAGCACTCTACCAGGTGTTTTATCCACACGGAAGTTGATGCGTATATTAGGTCGTTCCAGTTCTGAATCTTCTATACGTTCCAGCTTATCCAATTTCTTCATGATGCTCTGCGCCATGGCAGCCTTACTTGCTTTGGCCCTGAACCGCTCCACCAGGCGTTCATTCTGCCGGATATAATCCTGCTGGTTTTCATACGCCTTTTGCTGCATTTCTAAACGGATGGCTTTTTCTTTTTCATAATAATCGTAATTGCCGTTGTAAATGTGTAACTGCTGCTGATATACTTCTACAATCTTCGTTACCATCCGGTTTAGGAAATATTTATCATGGCTTACAATCACCACTGAACCCTGGTAGTGCAGCAAATATTTTTCTAACCATTCAATAGAAGGAAGGTCAAGGTGGTTAGTAGGTTCATCCAATAATAACAAATCAGGTTGCTGTAAAATCATTTTTGCCAATAACACCCTCATTCTCCATCCACCGCTGAATTCTTTATAAGGCCGTTTCAAATCTTCATTAGGAAATCCCAATCCCTGCAGCACTTCTTCTGTCTTATGATGTATATTATAACCACCGAGTGTTTCTAATTCATGCAGCTTGTCGCTGTAGTCGTGCAATGTTTTTTCATCGCCGGTTTTTTCTAATTCAATACCCAGTTCTTCAATTTCTTTTTCCAACTGCAGTACTCTTTCAAAAGCACCTAATGCAACTTGCAAAATAGAGTCGTTTGTATCAAAACTTAGCAGATCCTGGTGCAGGTAGCCGATAGAAGTAGTACGGCTTCTCTCCACTGTTCCTTTGGATGGCTGATATTCACCCACCAGCAATTTCAACAGGGTTGATTTACCTGTTCCATTATAGCCAATCAGGCCAATCCTTTCACCGGGTTGAATATGCCAGGTGGATTCTTCCACAATGGCCCTTGCCCCAAACTCAAATGTTACATTTTGAAATCCTGCCAGCATAAATAAGTAAATGAGGCGCAAATTTAGCCATATTCAGTCATTAAATTTTTGTTGAAATTGGTAAAATATGTCTTGTCACTTTGCCAGCGATTATCTTTACCCGGATTTTATGAACTAAACAAAAAGATAGCCTATTTGTAATTACTGTATGCAAAAATTCTCTTGTGTCTTATTTGTTTTGTTGTGGTTGAATTCAGCATTTGCCCAAAAGGTTGAGTCTTCAACCCGGTTTACAATAAATGGATACATAAAGGACAGCCTAACCGGCGAATCAATCATCGGGGCCACCGTGTCAGTGAGTGGTCAGTCGAAAGGAGTAGCGAGTAATCAATACGGCTTTTACTCCATTACTTTAGATAAGGGAAGTTATACGATTGCTATTTCTCATGTTTCTTATATCGGTAAATCAATTCTTATTGATTTTAGCGAAAACCAGTCATTAAATTTTGACATTGTTTCCAGGTCGTCTGCCCTTACAGATGTAGTGGTCTATAGCAAGCGTCGTGATGGTAATGTAAAAAATGCACAAATGGGAAGGGTTGATCTTTCCATCAATCAAATCAGGAATATACCTGCCTTTATGGGAGAAGTTGATTTATTAAAAGTTATTCAACTATTGCCCGGTGTACGCAATGCAGGTGAAGGCAATGCCGGTTTTTATGTTCGTGGTGGCGGGGCCGACCAGAATTTGATTATGCTGGACGATGCCGTTGTGTATAATCCGGGTCACCTCTTTGGTTTCTTTTCTGTTTTTAATTCAGATGCTATTAAAAATGTATCGCTGATAAAAGGTGGTATGCCTGCCCAATATGGTGGGAGGCTTTCATCGGTGGTGGATGTGACGATGAAGGATGGCAATATTAATAAGCTGCAAATGGATGGCGGGATTGGTGTAATTGCCTCCCGGTTTTCTATACAGGGGCCGTTAAAGAAAGGTAAAGCTTCATTTATTATTTCTGCCCGCAGAACTTATATAGACGCAATAGCTAAACCATTTATTAAAAAAACCAGCAGCTTCTATGGCTCCGGCTATTTCTTTTATGATCTGAATGCAAAAGTGAATTACCGGTTCTCTGAAAAAGACAGGCTATATCTCAGCGGTTATTTTGGACGAGATGTGTTTGACTTTGCCAATGCTAAACGTTCTTTTAAAACAAATATTCCCTGGGGCAATTCGACGGCTACATTGCGATGGAACCATGTGTTCAACCGCCGGTTGTTTTCTAATACCACATTAGTCTATAACGATTATAAGTTTTCTTTTAATGCACAACAGGAAAATTTTGAGATTGGGCTTTACTCCGGCATCAAAGACGGAACCATCAAAACAGATTTTGATTATTACCCGTTGCCCAATCACAAATTGAAATTTGGCGGCTTGCTTACCTATCATCGGTTTACTCCTAATGTGGTTAGCGGCAGACAGGACTCTATTATTTTCAAACCAAATAATGAAGGGCTGAAGTATGCAGCTGAAACCGCTGTGTATTTACAGGACGACTGGAAAATAGGAGAGAAGTGGAAAGTGAATTACGGTTTGCGATGGAGCAGTTTTACGCAAATCGGGCCTTACACCAAATACCTCCGTGATGATAACGGTAACAAACTTGACAGCACCGTTTATGGAAGTTTTAAACCTGTAAAAACATATGGTGGCTTTGAACCCCGCCTGACTATCCGCTATGCAATAAATGATGAAACTTCGGTGAAGGCAGCTGTAACGAGAAACTATCAATACATTCATCTTGTCAGTAATTCTGGCAATACATTGCCCACCGATCTGTGGGTGCCGAGTACTTATGTTGTAAAACCACAAATCAGCTGGTTGTATTCAGCAGGATTGTTTAAAAACTTTGCTGATAACAAATACGAAACATCAGTAGAGCTTTATTATAAGAATATGCAAAACCAGTTGGAGTATAAAGAAGGCTATACACCCGGACTAAATGATCCTGAAAACGAATTTGTATTTGGCAAAGGATGGAGCTATGGGGCAGAATTCTTAGTCAATAAATTAAAAGGAAGATTTACCGGTTGGGTTGGTTACACCTTATCATGGACGTGGAGAAAATTTGCCGACCTGAATGATGGCGAAAAATACCCAACAAGGTTTGACCGTCGTCATGACATGTCCATTGTAGCTAATTATGAAGCTAATAAGAAATGGAAACTGGGAGCTGTGTTTGTGTATGGCACTGGCAATGCAATGACACTGCCTGAACGCTTCTATATCATCAATGGTGTACTTACACAGGAATACAGTAAACTGAACCAATACCGGATGAAATCGTATCACCGCATAGATTTTTCTGCTACGTATACTCCGGTTCCGAAGAAAAAAAGAAAAGTAACTGGCTATTGGGTGTTCAGTATTTACAATGTCTATAGCCGTCTCAATCCTTACTTTATTTATTTTGACCAGAGTGGCAGTCCGGCCACCGGAAATGTAAAAGTGGAAGCGATACAGGTTTCTCTATTTCCTATTTTACCTGCGGTGACATGGAATTTTAAATTCTGATGATCTTTTATTGATATAATGAATTATTGCAACGGTTATATTTTGTAATTTCAGAAGTATTTCATTCTGGCTGCGTGAAAAAATTTTTTATCATACTATCCCTTTCCTCCTTATGTTTTTTCTACTCCTGTTTGTTGCAAAAACAAGGAAAGCAGGCTCTGTATGATCTTCAAAATTCTGTTACCGATATCCCTGAAGATGATTCCTTATCAATAATGACTGCCCTGGAAAATGAAGAAGGAAATGCTGAAGCTGGCTATAAATACCTAATGGAAGGAAATGCATTCAATGCCGGAATTCCCATTGAAATTTATAACATGTTGAAAGGGATTAAAAGCAGTAAGCTGGCACAGATGACAGGGTACAGCAAATTTGCAATCAATGATTTTGTAGTCTTTAAAAACGATAAAGGAACATTAACCGCTACCCCGGGATGTTTATATTGCCATGCGCAGCAATTCAACAACGAATTTATTATCGGGTTAGGAAATAGTTACAGCAATTTCCAGGCAAATACCACCAGTTATATAAAATTACTGGAAGCAGCTATAAAGATCAGGTATGGAAAAAATTCAAATGAATGGAAAACAGCTGAACGGGTTTTCAGTGCTACCAGGATTCTGGCACCGGATATACGGACCCAAATGCAAGGTCCCACACCAGCCCAAAAGATTGCTGAAATAATGGCATCACACTGTGATCCTGTAACGCTGAAATTCAGTGCTGATTCAAATTATTTTTTAGTACCGCCCATAGTTATACCGGAAGACGTACCCGCATTATGGATTAGTAAAAAAAGAAAGGCACATGGTATAAATGCTATGAGGCAGGGCGGTTTTGTAAAACATATTGCCAGCACCAGTCTTCTTACATTGAAAGATACGGCGGAGGCAAGGGAAATTTATAATCATTCTAAAGATGTATGGGCCTATATTAAAAAATTACAGCCGCCCAGGTATCCTTATGTAATTAATCATAATTTAGCAGACAAGGGAAAACAGATTTTCTTACAAGTATGTTCATCCTGTCATGGTACATATGACGAGGATGGATACTATCCCAATAAACTGATACCTGGCAGTATCGTAGGTACCGACTCATTAATGTGGAAATATTTTTTAAAATACCCCGGCTATGCTGAATGGTTCAATAAAAGCTGGTTTTCTGCTTCAACGCCAAGGTCGTTTATAAAACCACAAACTGGCTACGTTCCTCCTCCGCTCGACGGAGTATGGATTACCGGGCCCTATTTGCATAACGGCTCTGTCCCGACAATAGAGAATGTATTGAACAGCAAAACCCGTCCGCAATATTGGAAAAGGAATTTTAACAAACAGGAATATGATTATCAAAAGCTTGGTTTAAAATATAAGGCACTACAGAAACCTGCAGATAAGAAAACATACAACACAGATATTCCCGGCTATGGCAATTACGGTCATTATTTTGGAGATAAATTAACAGATACCGAAAGAAAAGCTGTGATTGAATATTTAAAAACTTTGTAAACATGTGTAGGATAATGGCCATACTCACTCAATTGTAAAAGCATTATCTGCCATAAACTTTCGGAAACAGGTTTAAAATATTGCCAATTTCAAATATCTTTAGAGTAAAAGCAACCTGATTTGGTCTGGTTGTTGTCTATCTACCAGTAATATAAACTTGGCTATCATGAATAAACTTGCTTTTGCCTTTCTTCCTCTATCAGCGGCTGGTTTTATCCTCGCCGATAACATTTCTAGTTCAAAAAAATCAGTTGAAGCCTATCATGTCAGTCAGCTTGACGGTCCTTATGTGTCCTATAATGGTGATAAGGTGTTTGTTAAATATATAATGAACGACCACGGAAAAAAAATGGTAAAGCAAGACAGTATGCCGTTGTCTGAAAAACCGAATCTTTCGCTGAATGTGCTGACGGATGAAGAAGGGAAGACCTTTCCTGTAAAACTGAAAAAGGAGCTGGAAAACGAAAAGTCAGAGTTTTCTAAAGTAAGTAAACAGTTTATCGTATCTGATATAGAGGGAAACTTCGGAGCCTTCAGAAAATTATTGCAAGCCAACAATGTAATAGATGCAAACTTCAACTGGACTTTTGGCAAGGGTCATCTTGTGTTAACCGGCGATTTTGTTGACCGGGGTACTCAGCAAACAGAAGTGCTATGGCTTATTTATTCATTGGAAGAAAAGGCAAAAGCTGCCGGTGGTTATGTACACTATGTACTCGGCAATCATGAAATAATGAATATGAGCGGCGACCTTCGTTATCTTGATGCAAAATATTTGGAGCATGCCAGCCTGTTAAATGAAAATTTTACAGCCTTATACGGAGATAATACAGAGCTGGGAAGATGGCTCAGAACAAAAAATGTGGTGGAGAAGGTAGGAGATATATTGTTTTGCCATGCAGGTATATCTGCGATAGTTAACAAAATGGATATTTCTACTGCTAAAATAAATAAACTGGTAAGGCCGTATTTTGCCGACAGCAGCAGCAACTATAGTACCCCCGAAGCAGAAATTTTATATAGTGACCTTGGACCATTTTGGTACAGGGGTTATTATTACGGAGTTAAAGCCAGCACCATGCAGATAGACAGTACTCTTTCCGCTTATAAAGTAAAGCATATAGCCACCGGTCACACAGTTATTGCAGATACCATCAGTGTCTTGTACAATGGTAAAGTATTAAATACTGACGTTCATCATGCCAAAGGGCATACAGAAGCGTTGTTCATTGAAGATGGAAAGTATTACCGTGCAACAGCTACTGGAGAAAAATTTCAGGTAATAAACCGGTAGAAGTACTATTTATAAATCTCTGCAATTAATTTTTCAGGTGTAATAAGGATTAGCTATTTTGTAACGACCTGATCTTGTTTTTGCTTGTAAATGCCCCCGACAGGGGATGTCTCAACCGTTTCTAAAGCCATAATTTTACCATTAATCAAACCTCAGTAAAGTATAAAAAAATTACTTATTCTTTTAATGACTGTCGGCTTATTTGCCGCTTGTGATAGTGATAGCAGAGAGAAAGACAAATATGACCGGGATAAAAGTTCGGCAGATGCGGGAGAAAAGGACGATTACCGCAATAGCAACGATAAAGCTAATGCTGATAGTAAGAAACCTTCAGTGAATGACGATAACAGCAACCTGAGTTCAAAGACCAGCATGGATGAACCCAATAACAGTGAAACTGTAGTAGTAGGGCCACAAAGTGAAAGAAGAGGGTTTATTAAAAGTTGCGAAAGAGAAGCGATGGGAGGTGGAAAAGATAAACTAACAGCTCAAAGCTATTGCCAGTGTATGCTAGAAAAAATGGAAACCCGTTACCCTGATATAAAAGTGGCGGCGAAGTTAAGTATGCAGCAAATAAATGAGTTTGGAGAAAAGAACAGGGCCGATTGTCTTGAAGAGCATTAAGGGTACTTTATATTTAAGTTTTAAAAGCCTGAATCTTACCCGGTTCAGGCTTTTCCAATTTTAGGTTTTATCCGTCCTGTCGCTTAAATTTGCCCTCCCGATAACCATCGGGATAAAACAGAAATAAAAGATGGCAAGATCTATTGCATTTCGGGATGCCCTCAGGGAAGCGATGAGTGAAGAAATGAGAAGGGATGAAAGGGTGTACCTGATGGGTGAAGAAGTAGCTGAATACAACGGTGCTTACAAGGTAAGCCAGGGAATGCTGGCTGAGTTTGGACCTAAAAGAGTAATTGATACCCCCATTTCTGAGTTAGGTTTTACAGCCGTAGCGGTTGGTTCTGCACAGAATGGTCTTCGTCCTATAGTTGAATTTATGACCTGGAACTTTGCAGTATTGGCTTTAGATCAAATTCTTAACACAGCGTCTAAAATGCTGGCAATGAGCGGTGGGCAGATTTCTTGCCCAATTGTATTCAGAGGTGGTAATGGATCTGCCGGACAGCTTGGAGCACAGCACTCAACAGCTTTTGAAGCATTGTATGCTAACATTCCCGGTATTAAAGTTGTTTCGCCAAGTACAGGCTATGATGCAAAAGGATTACTAAAACAAGCCATCCGGTATGAGGAAGACCCGGTGATGTTTATGGAAAGTGAGCAGATGTATGGTGATAAAAGCGAAGTGCCCGCAGAGGAATATTATATTGAGCTCGGAAAAGCAGATATTAAAAGGGCGGGCCGTGATGTGACTATTGTTTCTTTTAATAAAATGATGAAAGTGGCATTGGCCGCTGCCGTAGAACTGGAAAAAGAGAATATCAGTGCTGAAGTAATTGATCTCCGCACCATTCGTCCCCTGGACTGGATGACTATACTGGAAAGTGTAAAGAAAACAAACCGCTTAGTAATTGTAGAGGAACAATGGCCATTTGCCTCTATATCTTCTGAAATCACCTACCGCATACAAAAAGAAGGATTTGATTATCTGGATGCGCCTATCCGCCGCATTACTGCTGCAGATGCTCCGCTGCACTATGCACCTAATTTAGTTGCAGCCGCTCTACCAGATGTACCAAGAACAGTAAAACTGGTTAAGGAAGTGATGTACCAGAAAAAATAAACCCTTACTATAAACCCTTTTGAAGCCCTGTATGATGCAGGGCTTTTTTTATGTTATTAGTAGGAAATTCTTTAAAAATATATTTCGCCGACTGTGCAACGTTATGATAATTTAGTTGCATCTTCGCCTTGGTTTTTCATAGGATATTGGATTTTATAAACGAGGCTGGGTTTCTACCCGGCCTCTATTTTTTCCTGTCCGTCCATAGCTTTAGCGAAGTTGGCACACCCAACCCACATCCTTCGTTAAACTCATGAGGGCTATAGAGTCTTTTCAGAATGAGTCTCTTTTTATCTTTTAATTGTTCGACCTCACTTCTTTCAGAAAATTATCAAACTATCAGCGTTTCGTAACTCGTAGCTCACAACTCATAACTTGTATCTAAATCAACTATTTTTACACTACTAAAAAAATCTCAATGGCAGATATATTGATTATTGATGATGAGAAAGCAATTAGAAAAACCCTGACAGAAATACTATCATTTGAAGGCTATAAAATAGATGAAGCATCTGATGGCGAAGAAGGATTGAAAAAATTCAAAGAAAAAACATTTGACCTTGTATTGTGCGATATTAAAATGCCCAAGCTGGATGGGATTGAGTTTTTACAAAAGGCTGGTGAAATAAATCCTGATGTTCCTATTATCATGATCTCGGGTCATGGCAATATTGAAACAGCCGTAGAAGCTGTTAAGAAAGGAGCATACGACTTTATTTCCAAACCACCAGATCTCAACCGCCTGCTTATTACCATTCGCAATGCGATGGATAAAAGCAGCCTGGTAACAGAGACTAAAGTGCTGAAAAGAAGGGTGAGCAAAGTGCAGGAAATGATTGGACAATCATCACCCATTAAAAAAATAAAAGAAACAATTGACAAAGTGGCTCCTACAGATGCCAGGATATTAATTACCGGCGATAATGGGGTAGGTAAAGAACTGGTGGCCCGTTGGATACATGAAAAAAGTAACCGGGCTTCTGGCCCTATAGTAGAAGTAAACTGTGCTGCTATTCCAACAGAGTTAATCGAAAGTGAATTATTCGGGCATGAAAAAGGTTCTTTTACTTCAGCCATCAAACAACGTATCGGAAAATTTGAATCAGCCAGCGGCGGCACTCTCTTTTTAGATGAAATAGGAGATATGAGTGCCAATGCACAGGCCAAAGTACTCCGGGCATTGCAGGAAGGAAAAATAACAAGGGTAGGAGCTGATAAAGACATTTCTGTTGATGTAAGAGTAATTGCAGCCACTAACAAAGATTTATTGAAAGAAGTAGATGCTAAAAATTTCCGGCTCGACTTGTATCACCGCCTGAGTGTAATTCTTATACATGTTCCTTCTTTAAACGAAAGGAGAGATGATATCCCTTTGTTAGTAGAACAATTTCTTACTGATATATGCGCTGATTATGGCATTGCAGAAAAACCAATTGATGATGATGCCATCAAATTATTGCAACAATACAACTGGACAGGTAATATCCGGGAGTTGAGAAATGTGGTGGAACGCTTAGTTATTTTATCTGGTAAAACCATTATAGCAGAAGATATCAGGAGTTATGTGATGCCAAAGTAGCTTTTCCTGCATCTTTCGCAAAAGCAATCATTTCATCCAGTGAATGAAGAATTTGCAGATTAGCAGGAATATCTTTAATACATCTGCCGGCAAGACCTGATACAATTATTTTCTTATCGGGAAAATTTTTACTTAACGCCCTGATGTAATTATTCAACCCGTTATTACCCAAATCAGTTATTACATGAGCATACAAATGTGTAGCCGGACGATGCTGCAGGTAATATTCTAAACTGGGTAACGAAACATTTGCGCCAAAATACGTTGTACGATTATTATACTTTCTAAAAAAATAGTTGGCTGCCAGCAATGGAATCTCATGATGCTCGCCGGAAGGAGCAAACACAACTACATTAGTTTTACTGTTACTGTCAACTTCGAGCCCATCAGTAGCAAGGATGATTTTTTTACGGATAATATGGCTGACAAAATGCTCCTGTGCAGGAATTACGTTATTGGTCATCCATAACAGGCCAATCCGTTGCAGAAAAGGGAAAAAGATAGTTGTGATACATTTTTCAAGTCCGATCCTGACCACCAGGAAGTTCACAATCTTTTCAAATTTTTCTTTATCAAAATCCATCCCGGCTTCAATCAACTGGTGAAGGAATAATTCATGATTATCATCTTTAATACAGGAGGATTGAATAAGCTGCTGTATTTCTTCAGAGCTGAGTTCTGCAATCTTTGATATTTTATAACCGCTATGATATAAAAATGCGATCCGGAGCAATTCCTTCAAATCGTCATTATCATATATCCGGTGCTGGCTTTCCTTTCGTTTAGGAACAAAAAGCTTATACCGCTGCTCCCAAATGCGCAGGGTGTGGGCTTTTATGCCACAGAGGTTTTCAATATCCCTGATGGTGAAATGATTCATAATAGATGACAGGCTAAAGTAGAGTTTATTCCGGGTAAAACCGTTACTGTATTTTAGCAAAAATTTGAATATTAAAATTTTGATACGCAAATATTTACAATACTTTTGTCAGCTATAAAATATGGCTCATGCCCCTTAACCACCTTTTCATTGTTTATCTTATCGGTACCCTTATTGTCTTCCTTCCTTCTTTTGGTTTTGCCAAACTGTTTGTAAAAGCAGGAGTGCCTGCCTGGAAAGCTTATGTACCTTTTTATAATACCTGGGTAATGCAGGAATTGACCCAACGACCAAAGCATTGGGTTTTTTGGCAATTGATTCCCGTTGTTGGCTGGTTCATTAGTCCGGGTATATTTATTGAATTTGTAAAAGCATTTGGCAAGTTTGGATTGGTTCATCATACTGCAGCTTCATTAGCCGCCCCCGTTTATTTTCCCTACCTCGCTTATAAGGAAGACCCTAAATTCATTGGCCCGGAAGGGGTGAGGAAACATAAGAAAAAAGCCTGGAGAGAATGGGTGGATGCCGCCATTTTTGCAGTCGTTGCGGCTACCCTTATCCGCACATTTGTGTTTGAGGCTTACACTATTCCTACCTCCTCCATGGAAAAGACATTGCTGGTAAGGGATTTTCTTTTTGTAAGTAAGCTAAGCTATGGGCCCCGCATTCCCAACACGCCGCTTTCAGTACCTTTTGTTCATAATTACCTTCCTGTTGGTAGCAGAAAGTCTTATTCTGAATTGATAAAGCTTCCTTATATCCGATGGTTTGCTTCGCCAGTAAAAAGAAATGATGTAGTAGTGTTTAATTTCCCCGAAGGAGATACGGTAATTAATAAAACAGGCTTTCAGTCTGCACAGCCTTATTACAATTTCATACGCCAGTTAGATGGAACTATGTCAGACAGAACCCGGCAACAAATATTAAGCGACCCTGACTATCCGATAGCCGTTCATCCGGTTGATAAAACAGATAATTATATCAAACGCTGTGTTGCTATTGCAGGGGATACCCTTAAAATCATAAACGGCATATTGTATGTAAATGGTAGTCCGGCATTTGTTTCGCCAACATCAGCCACTTACTACTATTTCACTACCAGCAAATTCATTGATGAAAGTGATTTGAAGGATGCCGGCATTTCGCTTAACCAGGAAGATGG
This sequence comes from Chitinophagaceae bacterium, assembly GCA_046598205.1. Lineage (GTDB taxonomy): Bacteria > Bacteroidota > Bacteroidia > Chitinophagales > Chitinophagaceae > JJ008. Next base: position 1,171 of record JBKJIX010000094.1, on the reverse strand, counting down.
CTCCTCGGATTTTCAGCCACAATCTGCCAATGTATATAGAATAAATGTTACGTTGCCAGAACTTGAGAAATTAAAGAAGATACCGGGAGTAATAGCCAGCTCAATAAATGCGGAAATTGATTCAAGTGCAACAGGAACGGTATTCCCCTATGATACTACTTATTTCAAATGGACGGTTGATAATTTTGGCCCTTTATTAGTGCCTGCAAAGGGTACCACCATCCAGTTAACACCACAAAATATTTCTATTTATAAACGGTGTATCAGCTTTTATGAGCATAATAAATGGGAGCAGAAAAATGGTAAGGTTTATATAAACGATAAGGAAGCCACCAGTTATACTTTCAAAATGAATTACTATTGGATGATGGGGGATAACCGTCATAAATCGCAGGACAGCCGGTATTGGGGCTTTGTGTCGGAAGACAGGATTGTTGGCAAAGCCTGGATGATTTGGTTTAGCTGGGATGGCGGGCCACGATGGAAAAGGTTCTTTAAGTTTGTGAAATAAAATTGTAACTTTAAATGCCCTTGATAAAAATCAGGGGCATTGTTGTTTTTCATCCAATCTTACTACATGAAGGAAAATAAATTTGAGTTTCAATACGAAGTATATAACGATAGCAGTGAGCTGAATGAGCAGGATGCCTGGTTGCTTAATGAAGCCAGAACGGTAACAGAGAATGCTTATGCACCTTATTCTAACTTTCATGTGGGTGCTGTCGCTATAATGGCTAATGGAGAAATAGTAGCCGGTACTAACCAGGAAAATGCTTCTTACCCTGTTGGTATTTGTGCTGAGAGAGTTTTGTTGGGAACAGTAGCCACCTTGCATCCCAATATTGAGATAAAAAGTATCGCTATCAGTTATAACAGCGAAGATGTTAAAAGTGACCATCCTATTTCTCCTTGTGGTATGTGCCGCCAGGCATTGCTGGAGTATGAAACAAGAACATCAAAACCTATCCGTCTTATCCTGAGTGGTCAGGAAGGAAAAGTGTTTATTATAAAAACAGCTAGTTTCTTATTGCCTTTTGCTTTTACGAGTAATGAATTGGGGTGAGTTTATAGTCTATTGTTTTTTGTTTATAGTTCTTCAACCCGAAGTGTCTTTATTTTTTCGAAAATGTCCTGATATCAGGCTTTATTTCTGTCTTTAAATTTCAATCCC
>JBKJIX010000150.1:0-6029 GCA_046598205.1 Chitinophagaceae bacterium | reverse complement strand
GCTATCGCTTCTATTTCTTCTTTGGTAAAATTGGGACGGCTTTTAAAACTACCATCGGGCAACTGGTAGTAACCACGGTCGGCATAAATTTTTATCCAGTCGGCACCATAACTTATTTGTTCCCTTACTGCTCTTCTGCCTTCATCAGCACCAGTTATCTCCTGTATGCCTTTGGGCATGTGCAGCTCCCAACTGTATTCTGCATTACTTAATGGATAATGACCCGTGGTATTAATTGCTCTGGTAGCAACAAACATTCTGGGCCCCGGTATCACCCCGTTGTTGATGGCTTTTTTCAAATCCACATCGGCATACATGGCGCCTTCGGTTTCCAGGTCACGGATGGTGGTAAAGCCATGCTGCAATGCAATGTTACAAGCCACACTGGCCCGCAGGGTGCGGTAGGGAATACTTTCTTTCAACAGTTGCGGATCATATTCTTCGGCGGTTATATCTCCCTGCAGCAGCACATGGGTATGGCAATCTATTAATCCCGGTAATACGGTTTTGGTACTGAGGTCAATTACCATGGCATTGCGGGGTATGGCACTTATGTCTATTATATCTTTTATGGTATTGCCCTCCACCACGATGGCTTTATTGAGCAGCAGCTGTTCGCTTTTGCCATCTATCAGTTTACCACATTTGATATAAGTAGTTTGTGCAGCGGCTATACTGCTAATGCTGATAAGTACAACGAAGAATAATAAACGCATAATAATAGTTTAAGTGAAAAAGGTACGATAAAATTGGTTGTGGGTTTTATCTGCGGTAATATTTATATGGGAGCTGGCTGCGATGCTCATGGCATTTTATTCCGTTGCGGCTGGCCAGGGTACTCATTACGCCAACAATTGTAATACACAAGCCAGCGATACCAATCCAGTTTATATGTTCATTCACCAATATAATTATTCCTTGGCCCCAATAATACTACAGGGCGAAAAGATAAATTTAGAGGCTCCATTTTTTCTCCAGCTTATTCAGCAAAGTGCTTACAACAGACAGCAGTGCGGCAAAAATACAGGTCCATAAAAACCCGTCTATCTTAATGCCGGATATCAGTTTATCTGCCAGCATAATGATGATTACATTGATGACTAAAAGAAAAAGCCCCAGTGTAATAAGAGTAAGGGGAATGGTAAGTAGGATGAGTAATGGCTTTACTATAAAATTAAGAATGCCCAATACGATAGCAAAAATGATGGCCGTGGTTACGGAATTGATGGCCACATGCGGCGCCAATAATTTTGACAACACATACACCACAACAGCCGTAATCAGTATATTAAGGATAAGTTTCATAATTTTTTTTTGTAAGCTAAGTATTTATTATCAAAAACTACCCGTTTTATAGTACCTGAATTATAAACAATAATAGAACTGTAAGAAGAAACGAATGTTTGCCATGGGTATCATTACTAATTAATGCTCTTTAATAAAGGTTCCGTTGGCATCAAATTCTGCTTCAACTTCTTCCCCGTTTACTTTAAACTTTGCTTCATATATTTTTTTATTACCCTTCTCTTCAACTATCCAGCCTGCATCTGTAACTCCGGGGTACTTTGTATGAAAAGCATCCATAGCAGGTTTTGGCACATCTGATGCTGCAATTTTTTTGTCGCCGTCGCAGGATGAGATAATGCTTACGATAAAGAAAGCGGCAAAAAACATAATTTTTTTCATGTTGGTTGTTTTAATGGTGAGAAGATCTGTTTTACAAGCTATCAACTTTTATACCAGCATCTGGCTTTCTCAAAGTTCAGTACAAGTATGAAAGTTTCGTGAAATTAAGTGATTGAAATGTTTTTTGGTACCCAGCGGGGGTTTTTTATGGCATCGGCGGTGCAGTCTACCCTGAGGTAACGAAGGGTCGCACAGCCTGCACTGAGTTTATCGAAGTGTTCAGGGTTCGGTAATTCTACTGAGCAAATACAAGGTCACAACATTAATTAAAATAACGCATAGCAACTTGCCCTACCCATTTACCCATATCAACTGGCACAGCATTTCCAATTAGCCTGTAAGAACTTCTCTTATTCTCAAAAATAAAATCATCAGGAAACCCTTGAAGCCTTGCATACTCTCGTATTGAAAAAGGACGCAAGCCATATTTTGATTTATGGTCTATAACTAATCTTGTACTTAAATCCTTTGCGTAATGAGCTACACATGTTGGAGCAATAACATTTAATTGGTTCGGGTCAATCATTATTGGTAAGTCTCTATATTTTCCTTTAATTCTACTTATCACATATTCTGGCATATCCACATCAGGATTCTTTTCTAATATATCTTTTAATTGAACCCTACGACTTGATTGTTTTGGAGCTAAGATTGAGTATGGTTTCTTTGTACCAAATAGTATAAGTCGTTTTCTTCTTTGCGGCAACCAGTTTGCTGCATCTATAGGACAAAAAACATTTACATAGTAGTTGGGGAGTTTTGTCATTGCCTCCATTACAACCCTAAACTTTTTCATTCCCGGAACATTTTCTACGATATACATTTCTGGTTGCTCAATAGCTATGTGCCGAAAAAAGTGGAGAAACAAATCATCTCCTGTTCTCGTACCATGAATATCTGCGATTGGAGAGTACTTGGTACAAGGATATGTTCCGATGATAATATCTGTTTGTGGCTGTTCGAGTACAGTTTTATCTTTTATGTCGGCAGTTAATATTGAATGTTTGAAATAATGGCTATTTGCTCTCATGCAATTTGTTGCTTCTGCGTCAAGGTCAAGAGACTGAATTAAATTAACGCCGGCTTTCATTACACCTATTTCCATTCCTCCACAACCTGAAAAATATCCTTTCGCTGTTGGTTTATACGTTTGTTTACTCATTATGCAAATATGTCAATACCGGGCTTAAAAGCTGGTATGTTTTAAGACACAATGTAAAACAGCCCTTGGAATCTACATTTGCTTTTAAGTCACGTTAATAATAACTTTATCAAATACACCTACAGCTATGGTTTGGACAAGAGAAGAAGTAATACTAACCGTGACAGACTATTTTGAAATGTTCAGGATGGAGCTAGATTCTATTTCATATAACAAAACTTCCCACAGACGAAAGCTAATCCCTTTGCTTAATAATAGAGATAAAGCAATTGAATTCAAACATCAAAATATCAGTGCCATATTGGCCAATATGGGTTTACCATATATAAAAGGCTACAAACCATTATTCAGTTATCAGCAGTTACTTGAAGATGAAGTTGTATTATACTTGGAGAATAATAAATCCTTTTTTGAAAAAGAGTTTAAAAAGTTCGCTGATGAAAAAATAGAATCGTTAATCAGGAAAATAAATTTTGAAAAAGTTCTTGATAAGAAAAGTCCAGCCAAAACAAAGACAACCGAAAGAGAACCCTCATTCCTTCCGATTAAAACCAACTATCTGGCAAGAGAACAAAACAATAGGCAACTTGGAGAAAAAGGAGAGCAGCTGGTTTATGATTATGAAAAATGGCGTTTAATAAAAGCAGGTAAAGAAAATCTTGCTGATAAAATTGAATGGGTTTCAAAAGAGAAAGGAGACGGAATGGGTTTTGATATTCTTTCAAAAAATACAAATGGCAAGGATATGTTTATTGAAGTAAAAACAACTAAGCTGGCAAAAGAAACACCAATTTATTTTTCAAGAAATGAATGGAAGTTTGCACAAATAAAAGACAAAGATTTCTTTCTATATCGTGTTTTCAATTTCAAAGATTATCCTCAAATATTCATTAAGCATGGTAATTATGAAAGCTTCTGCAAGTTACTACCGCAAACATTCAAGGGATTTTTTTAAGTTCGCAGCTCTTTAATCCGCAAACCGATTTTGGTTTTCATATCCATATAGCAATAGTATTTTATGTGACTTAAAGTATATTGGTGTTTAAGTCACGTTGGGTAAGTATAGCGTAAACCCACCCCATCAAAATGATTTTAATGCAAAATGGTTTCGCCCCTCCCCGGAGGGGATGGTAAGTCTTTCTGTGCCAGAATCAGTGGGGTAGTTTTTGCAGCAGGCGGGGCGGGAAGGATGACAAAAAAACCCCGTCCCGGTAAGAGACAGGGCTTAGCACAGTTTTTTATTTATTTGTAAGCGGCTATCAGTGTTTCCGCAGGAATGTTCAGTTTATCATGTAATTCACGGATCATACTAAGCGACAATTTTCTACGGCCACTCAATATCTCGGATTTACGGCTGCGGCCTCCCAATATATTAGTCAGCTCTTTTTCATCTATCCCCATTTGTTCCAGCCGGAATTTAATGGCCTCAATTGGATGTGGCGGCGGTATGGGATAATGTTTATTTTCATACACTTCCACCAGGGTGAATAGTATTTCAAATTCATCACCAGCGGCTGTATTTTCTTTAGCACCCCATAACTCTTCAATCCTTTTCAGGGCTTTATCGTAATCTTTTTTTGTTTTTATGGGTTTAATGTTCATGGTTAAATGTTTTTAGCGTCAATCTTATCATATTCCTTGTGTGTTCCAACAAACCGTATAAATGCTTTTCCCCGGCGAAATAAAATCAATATCACCAGCCTGTAATCATTGCCCTTTATATTAAATATCACCCTGTCATTTCCAACAATACTTGCCGATCCAAATTGTTTTTTTATATCCTGAAAACTATTCCATTCCGCCTTCCTTGCTTCATCATACCATGCCTGCAGGGGCTGCTCTGCATCAGAATGTTTATTCCAGAAATTGCGCAGCGTACTTTTGGCAATTATTCTCATGGGGTTCAAATATACAAAAATGCTACCAATTTGGGAACGTTTGGTATTAAATTTTCTTTAAAAGGGAAATCAACGTTTTATCAGCCTTAGCAGGTTTCAGTTTACATTCCCAAACAGTTATCACTTTCCACCCCTCTCTCTTCAATGCCTTTGTCGCTTTTGCATCATTGGCTTTGTTGCTGTTTATTTTATGCAGCCACCATTGGGTTCTTGTTTTTGGTACCACATAATATTTGCAATTTTCATGTCCATGCCAGAAGCAACCATGAATGAAGATGATAGTTTTGTATTTGGGCAATACAATATCCGGTTTACCGGGCAGTGTTTTCTTATGTAATGAATAACGGAAGCCGTTGGCATGTAAAAATTTCCGCACCAGCCATTCGGGTTTGGTGTCTTTTGCTTTAATACGGCTCATATTAAAAGACCGGGTCTTGCTGTTATGCACATCAGCCATGCTGTGAAGGTAGTGAGGGAAAGATACCGGGTGAAGCCCGGCATGACTATAGCGACAGTCCCGGTTTGGTATTGGTCGCTTTTATCTGCGACATTTTATAGCTGAGGGTATTTTTGTTATGCACATCAGCCATAGGGTGAAGTTATTGATGACACCGGTTTGAGATCACTCCTTCTCCAGATGACAAATAAAATAAAGGATATACATCCTGCGGCTGTCATTCCTGTCATAGCCTTTTTTTGACAAAATTTACAATCATAGGATTGGAAACCGGCAAAAAAAACCACTCCTCCCGGAGTGGTTCTTTAACTTAAAGTATTTTTTAATTATGAATCCCGTGATCATTCCTGTCATGATTCCTGTGATCATTCCTGTCATCGTTCCTATCATCATTCCTATCCTTGCTCTTTTTGCTTTTCTTATTTTTATAATGACCATACTTATTACCACGGCCCGGGTTATTATCACGGCCATATCCATTCCCGTTATTTCCGTTGTACCCATTATCGTCCCTGTCCCTGTCGTCCCTGTTTCTCCTGTTAAAATCACCTGAGTTGTTTATCCTTAACTTTCCGTACTGGTCCACATCAATGTTTACATCATTGTTTCTCATGTCGAAACGATCTGTAGAAACAAAGATTCTTCTTTTGCCTAGAAAGGCTCTCTCTACTCTATATAATTGTACATCGTGGCTGCCATCACTTAAACCGGGGATTACTGCGTTGTTACCATAATTACGTCCGTCAATTTTGACTTCATAATTATTATCTACCCGAAGTGAAACTTTTTGAGCTGAAACCGACACTGTAGCAGCGAGGAATGCAGC
>JBKJIX010000186.1:0-19313 GCA_046598205.1 Chitinophagaceae bacterium | reverse complement strand
TTATTTAGAAACCATTTGTAAGGATGTTGAAAAAAATAAGATAAAAAGTATCTGTGCTTTTAGCTATATCTTTTCTAATCAATTTTGGTCTATTATATAATTCATATTGGTATAATACCAATCTTTGGCCAAATCAATCAGTTCAGGGTTTTCTTTTCTGATTAATTCAATTTTCCATTTTCGCTGCCAGTTCTTTAGCTGCTTTTCTCTTGCAATTGCATTTTCAATACTGTTGAAATCTTCAAAATATACAAGATAATGACATTTGTATTTTGTAGTAAACACACTTCCGTCATTGCTTCTATGTTCCCAAACCCTTCTTTCAAGATTATTCGTTACTCCCACGTAAAATACTGTTCTGGCAAAGTTTGACATAAAGTAAACAGAGTATGAACCGATTCGGGCCATTAAAATTATTTGAAAAAGATACCGGGTCAAGCCCGGTATGACATTGAATTTATTCCACCCTCACTCTCGGATCAACCACTCCATAAAGTATATCCGCCAAAATATTTATCACAATAAAAAAAGTAGCAGCGACCAGCACCGAACCCATCACCACAGGGTAATCCAATTTCTCCAATGCATCCACCGTTACTTTTCCGATGCCCTGCCAGCCAAAAATATATTCTACAAAAAATGCACCGGCCAGCAATTCTGCAAACCAACCGGTGATAGCTGTAATAACAGGATTCAGTGCATTTCGTAACCCATGTTTCCAGATAACCTGTCTTTTGCTTAATCCTTTTGCATAAGCGGTACGGATATAATCCTGGTCAAGCACATCGAGCATGGCACTGCGGGTAAGTTGTGTAATAATTGCCAACGGACGAATGCCCAATGTAATAGCAGGAAGAATTAAGTTCTGCATTGTTAATCGCCGGTTGCCTTCATCATCAATGACAAACCAACTACCTGCAATATGAAGCCCTGTCCAATCGCTAAGTACAAAACCAAATACATACACCATGATAATGCCCATAAAAAAAGACGGTGCCGATATGCCGACAATACTTGAAAAAATAGCGGACGTATCCAACCAGGTATTTTGTTTTACTGCTGCCATTACTCCTAACGGAATACCAATAAGTACAGCAATGAACATGGCAGATATAGCCAGCATCAATGTTCCCGGTAAGGCCTGCATTAGCACATTCCACACTGGCCTTTTTGTCTGGTATGATTTACGGAGATAAGGAATTTTGAAACCAAATTTTTTATCGCCACCGATAAAAAATCCTTTTAGTTTTTTATTTGCAATGTCTTCTTTACTGTGAAAACAAATAGGGGAAACATCATTCAAGTAATAAAGGAATTGTTTGAACTTAGGAATCTTCTCCCCTTTTTCATTGATAAGATATAATTCCCGGCGGATATTCGATTGTGTAGTTGAGTCGCTTGACTGACCTGCTACAATTCTTGAAGGGTCACCAAAACCCTGGAATAAAAAAAATACTAACACCACCACCCCTACCAGCACCAGCAGGCCATACAAAATTTTTTTGGTGATGTATTTAAGCATGGAGGCGGGTAATTAGTTAAATAGTTTATTGGTTAATTAGTTGCGGCGTGACTTCGCTAAGTAATTTACCGACTGCGCTAAAATTATGCCTGCTCCATTTTCCTAAAATGGTTCCTTGTTTTAAAACAAATAAACAAGGATTAGTTCTGGCAGCAGTTCTTATTGCTGTATTGTCTAATACTAAAATCTGTATGTTGCTAAAAGAAGTACCAGCAACTCTTGCAACAGCAGTATCTGGTTTACCAGTTACTAAATAAACCGGGATGTTTTTTGCTTTTGCTTCTGCATACAATGCTGAAAAACTTTTCTCCCATTTGGAAACGGGAACCGAAAAGTCTTCGCAAAACAAAATAACAGCATAGGGTTGTTCCAAAATAATTTGGGTAGAGTCTATTTTAGTAACACCTGACAGATTAAACCCTGCTATTGGCGGTTGGTTATTTTTTCCTTTCCTGATTATCTTATCGTACCTCTTTATCAGTTTGTAGGTAGTTCCGTTAAAATCAGCCGGGAATTTATCAGCATTAAATTCCACCTGTTGTCCGCCTTTATCATACACAAACGTAATAACCGTACTATCCGGCACTGCATTAGGCGGCATTTTCATTTTTTCGCTGATATTATTTCCCTTTTTGTAAGGCAGGCAATCGACCAACGGCTGATAAGTAAGGCAGTACCATTGAAGGCCAAAACTGAGTGCCGTTATTATCAGCATGGCAATTGTGGTTGCTTTTTCCGGCATAAATGGCCTGATAAGTTTTCGCTTCCAGAAAAGAAAAGCAATAAGAGCAAGTAATAATAAATCTTTAAGGAAAGATGTTTTTGAGGTGATAGGAATACAATCACCAAAGCATCCACAACTTCTGAATTTACCAGACAAGTATGCATAACCAGTAAGAAAAGTAAAGAAGACGATCAATAATAATAGTAACCAGCTAAATAATTTTACTCGCCAGCCAAGTAACAACGCAAAGCCTGCAATTATTTCAAATGCATTCATCATTACCGACATCAGCAATGTCCATGAATTGAATTTGGACATTCCCCACAGTTCAAAAAACTCCTGCATCTTATAGCTGAGGCCCAACGGGTCAATAGCTTTTATCAGGCCTGAAAAAATAAAAAGAAGTCCTACTATGACTCTTACTACGTTAACTACTATTTTCATAATTACATTAATATTAAAGCAAAGACTGCATAATTAATAATATCAAGATAGTTGGCATCAATGCCTTCACTCATTATCGTTTTCCTATCATTAGTTAATATTTGGCGGATACGTTGCAGCTTCATCAGAATGAGGTCAACAAAACTTTCCTGGCTCATACTGCGCCATGCTTCGCCATAGTCATGATTTTTATCAAGCATCAGGCTTTTAGCAGTTTGCACATTTTTATCAAACAGCCCAGATACTTCATTGATGTCCATTTCTTCCGGGGCATCTTCCGGCAATTCTAATTGTATTAATCCTATTACCGCATAGTTAATAATGCCTTTAAACTCTGCTGCAATTCCATCTGAAACCTTTTGTTCGCCTTTTTGCTGAATGGTGCGGATACGCTGTGCCTTGATGAATATCTGGTCAACTATTGAAATGGTACGTAATACCCTCCATGCAGTGCCATAATCTTTGGCTTTTTTCAAAAAAATCTCTTTGCAGGATATGATAGCTTTGTCGTACTGTTTATTTGTGTCAGTCATAAAGTGAATGGTAAATGGTGAGTGGTGAATGGTGAATGGGCTTAAAGAGGTTCTTACCCCTTTTTCCATTTGCTATTTTCCACTCCCCTAACTTAGCTTCAAAAATAACGAACAAAGACTAATGTTTACGCTGAATTGTAAAGGAAGGCTGTTGGTGGTGGATAAACCGCTGGTGATGGGGATTATCAATACCACACCCGATTCATTTTATAGCGGTAGCAGGCAACAAGCTGTTGATGCAGTTTTATCGAAAGCTGAACAAATGCTAAGCAACGGAGCCACTATCCTGGACATAGGCGGACAAAGTACGAGGCCGGGCAGTGAAAAACTGAGTACAGATGAAGAATTAAAAAGGGTAATTGCTCCTATCGAAATAATCAATAAAAATTTTCCGGAAGCTTTTATTTCTATTGATACGTATTACTCAAAAGTTGTTGCTCAGGCTGTAGAAGCCGGAGCCAGTATTGTAAACGACATCAGTGCAGGCAGTATTGATGCTGCAATGATTGAAACCGTAGCGGCATTAAAAGTACCGTATGTACTAATGCACATGCAGGGAACACCGCAGACCATGCAACAACAACCCAATTATGAAAATGTGACCAGGGAAGTGCTTGACTTTTTGATAAAGAAGGTAAACGAATTACGCAAAGCAGGCATCACAGATGTGATAGTTGATCCTGGCTTTGGATTTGGCAAAACGATTGACCACAATTTTGAATTGCTCAGGAATCTTTCTATTTTTAATATGCTTAATTGTCCTGTGCTGTTGGGCATTTCCCGCAAATCAACTATTTATAAAACACTCGGAATAACTGCCAATGAATCACTGAACGGTACTACTGCTCTTAATACAATCGGATTGATGAATGGAGCTTCCATACTAAGGGTGCATGATATAAAAGAAGCGGTTGAAATAATAAAATTGTTTACTGCTTACACACAGGCCGGAAAATAAAAAAAAATATTCACTTATATGCGAAGCTCCTTCATGGAGACTTAAGTCACCTAATTAAGGGTGATACTTTATCAGATGTTTGTCAAAAAGTACGGGATCATTTATAGGGCAAAGCAAAGAAGTACGGGGTAAGTAGTGTTTTCGTGGTGCGGTGTTTACAATAGGTGCGGAAGGTTTAACAGATGCTGGACTAAAAACGGGGCCATTAAAAAATACCCGCCCCTATAGAATCGGGACGGGTACAAATATGCAATATTATTTGATGTGATGATTATTTATTTGGTTGAGGTGTCTCAATATTTTGTATCTGCGGCTGTTGATTACCCATATCTGTCCTTACAGGTGCTTTATCTTTTATGTCAGTAATTAAAATATCAAAAATTAAATTTTCGTAAGGTTTAATTAGTGGCGAACCCGGGCTGGCTCCGTAGCCCAATAAAGATGGAATATACACTTTTGCCTTCCCGCCTAATCCTAGAAATCTAACCCCTTCATCAAATCCTTTAATCATAGAACCTGGACCTGTAGAACCTACAACAAAAGATAAAGGCTGCATATGTCCGAATGCAGAATCAGTATTGCTGTCAAATTTTTTGCCTGACCAACTTGTTCCTGTATAATTTGCTGAAATATATTTGCCTGAGTCAATCATGTTGCCAGTACCCTGGTTGATTATTTCTACATAAGCACCTGAAGGTGTTTTTTGAGCAGTGATTTTTTTGTCCGCCAAAAATTTCTCAATTGTTTTCACCTCTCCTGCAAGCCAATCCTTGTTTCCTTTTTCATAATCGGCACGGGCAGCCGTGTCATTCTTAAATGCAGCAAGTATTTTTATATAGGTAGTAATCTTATCGCCTTTTTTTAAATGTGGCGGAATTCTCTGTGGGTCTCTTTTAATAAAAGTGTCCATCATTTGGGTAGAGATAATACTATCTCCAACCCGCAGGCTTGTCCATAACTCAGAAATATCATACGGTAATTGCTGGTCAGATATCTGCTGATATTGCGGCATTCCCCCGGCGGTGGTGAAATAAACACTGTCTTTAATTTTCTGTGTGATCTGGATTTTTATAAAATCGCCAACTTTAATTTGCTGCGTATCTTTCCCTTTAAACAGTTGGTAAGGCATTCCTCCTTTTGTCTTTTTATAGCTTGCCTTACTGCAACCAATAAGCAGCATCCCTGCAAAAAGAAACAATAACAGATTTTTAATTGTGTTCATACTTTGTTTTTTATTTATTGTAAAAGCTTTTCGTTTTCCTTTATAGCTTGTTTAAAATGTTCCACCGTTTTTTCCAGCGAATCGCTGCTTCTGCCACCTGACGCATTGAAATGCCCACCACCTTCAAAATAGTTGCGGGCAAAGGTATTGCAATCAAATTCTCCCTTGCTGCGGAAGCTCCATTTTCTTTCTTCATCTCTATCAATTACAAGTGCCACTAATTTTATACCCTGAATACTTTGCGGATAGTTAACAAGACCTTCCGTATCCCCGGTTTTAATATGATATTTAAGTAAATCACTTTTAGGTATGGCAATCAACGCCGTATTGTATTCATAAAATACTTCCATCCTGTTCAACAACACATGACCAATAAACCGCAACCTGTTTTCCAGGAAATTATCAAACAGGTTTTCATGCACAAGACCATGATTAAGCCCTCTTGATTTAAGGTCGGCCACTAATGTATGTACCCCGGCATGGGCTGAAGCAAACCTGAAAGAACCAGTATCTCCAATAACCCCGGCATAGATACACTCTCCTATTTCGTTATTGATCTTATCTGCATGACCGGAATCCACAATAAAATCATACACCAACTCACAGGTTGAACTTTTTGAAGTGTCGCTAATACCATAATCAAAAGAGGCAACATCCGGTTCCTGGTGATGATCAATCAATATTTTGGTACAGGTAAGTTGCTGTAGTTTTTCCGTCATCCCTTTGGTACGGTGAAAAATGTTGAAATCCAGGCAGAATAACCAATCGGTTTTGGCAAGGATAGTTTCAGCTTTTTGCCTGTCCTTTTCATAATCCACTACTTCCTTTACTCCCGGCAGCCAGTTTACCCATCCCGCCCAATTGGTAGGAGAAATAACGGTAACTGAATGCCCCAACTGAACAAGAAAATGTTTCAATGCCAATGTGGAACCCATTGCATCTGCATCGGGTTTCTGGTGCATGGTGATTACAATTTGCCTGGGCTGGGTAAGCAATGGAAATATTTCTTGAATGGGCTTCATCATAAACGGGTGCAAAAGTAGGCAAATCAGGTTATAGTAAGCAGTCTTTCCCCTACCTTTGCCGCCGAAAAAACAAATAAAGTAACTATGAGTAATCGAACATTTACCATGATTAAGCCGGATGCTTTTAAAAACGGGCACTCCGGGGCTATTCTTGACCGCATTTTACAAGAAGGCTATAATATCAAGGCTCTTAAAATGACAAAGCTGACTCCTGAAAAAGCTGCTGAGTTTTATGCTATTCACAAAGAGAGGTCTTTCTTTAAAGAATTAGTTGACTTTATGTGTGAAGGGCCGATCATTGCCGCCATACTGGAAAAAGATAATGCAGTTGATGATTTCCGCAAACTGATCGGTGCCACTGACCCGGCTAAAGCAGACGAAGGAACAATCCGCAAATTATATGCTGCATCAGTAGGTGAAAACGCCATTCACGGAAGTGACAGCGATGATAATGCAAAAATAGAAGGTGACTTTATGTTTTCTATGCTGGAGCAATTCTAATAGCCAACAAGTAATACTATTTCTGAACCGGTTTCATTCGATGAAGCCGGTTTTTTATTGAGGCATATCAGTATTAAAAATATTTTGCCTTTATCTGTATTTCAGTTTGCTTGGAAGCCGTATGGGAAAAACCTGCTTTTTTATAAGAAGGGGGGCCAAAAGGTGCTGATGCATTATTGGAAAATCCATACCCCTCTTTGGGTATGCCCAGCATATTTTTATCCATTTTATTGTTGTTATTTTCATCATGCAGGATGGCTACAGCGTAGCTGCCGGGAGGAACACTTTTAAAAATGATGGTTGCTGTTTTTTCAACGATATATGCCTTTTCTTTTCCAAATGCTTTTGCCGCATCGTCGGGATAGCCATTCCCATCTTTGAAAAGGCTGACAAGCACTACCCCATCATTACTATCAAGCTTAACTACAGTTACTTTCAGGTTTTGATTAATAAGAGGAGTAAAAGAAACAAATGAGGCTATCAGGAGTGTTGCTATGAAAAGCCTGGCAGATAATTGTATCATTTATTACTATGATTTATCGCAGAAATAACAAGTATCTGTAAGATTAGTTCGGTTGGAAAGTGATTTTATAAAAGACGGATTATTGTTCAAACCAGAACTCATGGTCTTTCAGATGTTTTATCATATCCCCGTTTTTAAGGATAAGGTTGGCATCCAGTTTTAAATCAACCCGGCCTTTGCCCAGTTTTATTTCGCTATATGGCATAAATAGTTTGAAATTATTGTATACTGCTTCGGGAAAAGCCGGTTTAATGCCTTTGTAAACGGCCAACTGTCCGCCTTTGCTCCGGTAAGTTGAACTTATACCTTCAATTTTTTCACCGTTTTTCTTTTCAAAATAAATAGCCAGGTAGCAGTCCACATCTTTCAGGTTCATTGCGGTGAAGTTTACATGTATCAACATACCATTTTTTCCGCCCTCAGTTACATTATAATCAATCCATAGTTTATCCAGTTTTGCATCCGCCTGGGCTTTTGATTCTACATCGGCAGGGCTACCGGGTTTGGTATATTCAAAATCATAGTAGGTAAGCCGGTTAATTATTCCCCCCTGTTTATAAATCAACTTTACATCCATTGTCAGGTCATAAATGCCCGGCTCCAGGTCCAGTTCGATATATGGCATGAAAAGCTGGAGGTCTTTGTACTCTGCAGGGTCATAGGCCGGGGTTATCAATTTATATATGGCTACATCTCCCTCAGAACTCTGGTATTTCTTATTCTTATCTTTTAAAAAACCGGCCAGGTCATCGTTATATTCAAAATAGATAGCTACATAAGCTTCCATTGCCTTCATACTATAAGCAGAAAAACTGAGATGGATTTTCATTCCCCGCAAGTTGTCTTCAGTTACATCATACTCCACCCATATTGAATCAAAATTGGCTCCCGGACCTGTTGGTACACGGTTGATATTGATTGCAGACTTGTGGTCAGCAGCAAAAGCACCAACCGTTAAAATAACGGAAAACAGGTACAGGCAAATGATTTTTTTCATTGTAAGCCCAAGTTACAAAAAATCATCATTACCAGAAAATTGAGAATTGTATCAGTTTTGGTTTTGACTCAGTTAAAATGAATTTGAATCCCCAAGTACACAAAAAAAATAGGGTTTCACAGGGGTTAGCCTGAAGCTATTATAATAAGTAAACATTGCGAATATTAATAGGCTGTTACCGGATAAAAAAATCCTCAATGGTGGGGTTGAAGATTCATTTTCAGAGGGCGCATAAATTTCTATACAAAGAAAGCTGCCATTAAATCTCCTTCGCATTACTCACCTTATTCTCAACCGGTGTTACTTTATAACCTTCTTTGCGCAGCAAATTAATAACCCCTTTTTGTCCGGGTAAATGGCCCGCACCAACAGCGATCAGCAAAGATTTTTCTGGCAACAATGATTTTAGTTTCTCTACCCAATTTTGATTACGATGATAAAGCAAGATGTCCGTAAAGCCTGAAATGCCAGCATCGGTTGTCATTAGCATTTCTTCTAATTTTTTCAAGTCCTGTTTTTTATAGGCGTTAAACATTTCTTTCATTTCCTTATCATCCTCTTCGCCTTTATTAGCTTTATCTATATAAGAAACCAATTGTTCGGCCTGCAGTTTATACGGAATACTGTCCAACACTCCTGCCTGGTACGACATTGTTTCAAGGCCTTTAATCTTTTTATTATACACTTTTGCTTCTTTCATTATCACCTGCTCCATCATCTCAGTATTATCGCAAGGCATAGAACCTTGCTCCAATGTAGATGCCGCCAGCATTGGTTTATACGTTTCCAGCATCGAGAAAGGAAGCATCGAACCCTTTTCTTCAAAATATTTTTTTACTTTTTTATAATCTGTTTCGGTAAGCAGGTCTTTTAGTGTAGTGTCGCCCATCATTTTCATTTTCTTTATGGCACCTATCATTTCAAACATGTTGTCCATATCCACTTCAAAATAAACTTCATCACAATTGCTGATTACCTTCTTCATGTTTGCACTCAGACCAGCATCATCAGCACATATCATGTGGATAGTTCCAAACAGGTAGGATGGCTTTTCTAAACCATTGCCACTTATTTTCCACAACAAGGTATTCTCTTTATCACCCTGTGCTAACGATGAAAGAGCCACCAGCGTTACCAACAGTCCTGCACTAAGTCTTTTCATTACAATTTAATTTTAAGCAAATTACAGAAAGATGAACTCATTTATACTTCTACTACATGAATGGAAGACCCGGAAAGAAGTTCAGCCGTTGCAAAGCAAACATCTTTCCAAATAAAATAAATGCCTTCATGTCAGTAAAAAACCTCGTTCCAGTAACGGGAGAACTTAGTGCCCCATTTTACTTTCATTTCATCGGGAGAAATTGGCAGACCTAATTCCTGCTTTACTGCCAGTTCGGGCAGATTGACCCCTGCTCCCAATGCTGCGGAAATTGTTCCTTGCACACGGGGGTTAATTTCAAGAATCAGGAATTGGCCTGCGGCTGATTTTTTAATCTGTATGCCAATATTGCCATGCAGTTGAAGTTCGTGGATGATTTGATTACAGTAACTGATAATGCTGTCGTCTTTTATAAACTCTCCTTCCACACTTATACCATTAATCATTCTTTTTCTTAAACGGGGAACAACAAGAATTGGTTCGCCATGTTTGGCAACACAGTCAACTGAATATTCCTCTCCTGATAAATATTCACTAACCAATAATTCAGGAAATACACCTGATGAAAGAATACGAATGGCATCATGCAAACTGAGATAGGTAGAAGCTGGCTTATGATTAAAAAGCAAATCCAGTTCATTCATTTGTTCACTGATGATTCTAAAACCCCGGCTACCGTTTGAAACAGATGGTTTGAAACATAATTGTCTTCTGGGGTAACCTAATTCTCCGATAGCAGCTTTAAATTGTTCTATATTTTCTACTACGCTGAATTCCGGAACCGTCATTCCCCTCCACTGCATAAATTCATATAACCGGCTTTTATTATTGGCAATCTCCAGTGAGGCGGTTGGAGATACTAAAAGTTTTGTTCCTGCCAGCTCAAATTCGTTGGCATATTTCGCTAATGGAATTAATTCTTTTGTTACTAAGGGCAAAATAATATGAATATCTCTTTTCCGGCAGAGTGAAAGCATTGCATCTATAAAAGATGGATCGGTGGCTAAAGGAATAGTTTCAAAATCATTGCTCAAGTACCGTCCCACAGCACCGGGATTAGCATCAGCTGTTGTTACATGAAATGATTTGTTTTGGTGCAAGCATTTAAGGATACCTGCGGCACCGGGAGCACCACCACCGGTCATGAGAATATTTACTTTGTCGAGGGTCACAGGGTAAATGTAGAATTTAAAATCTAAATCAACTTACTACGGCTTCTTCACCGTACATCTGGTCTTTGAATTTTAATGAAGGCGAAGGAAGGAATGTTCCAATGCCTAACTCCGCCCATTTTTTATCAACAGATTTAATTGTTTCGTCATCTGCCACAATAATATTCGGCCAGTCTCTCTGGAAATTATCAAACTCTTTTGTTTTTCTTGTTCCGTCAAAACCAATGCAGGCGAAATACAAGTTGCGAGTTGTGAGTTGTGAGTTGCGAGTAGGTCGTTTACAGAGGACATTATCCCTTTTAGGGTCCAGGTTGTTGCAGAATCTCCACAAGGCAGTCGTTAAATCGTTCGCATCAACAGTATGCTCTACATATAAAATCATCTTTACACTTTCCATCTCTTCCAATGAACATAACTGCTCATGCAGCTCTTTAATATGTCCTACCCTGTTTTTTTGTACTGAAATAATCAAACAAGGAATTTCTTTTTTTAATAACGATGTATTGACTAAATGAACCTCTGAAAATTTTTCTTTAATCAGACTTTCGCTTATCACCAAACCCTCTTGCCTCTGGGGAGACTGAAATTCATAGCTATCATCCATCTCTTCTTCCTGTTTGGCTGTGCCATCAATACACATCTTTCCTCCAAAACCTAATTTACTGCAACTATGATCCAGTACATCCATTGGCCCAGTAGAAAAATAAATATCAGTAGCAGGGTTTAAGTTTTTAAAAACATATTTAGCTAATGCTTCATAGTCCTGAATTGTTATGCCTTCATCGGCCATTACCAATATTTTATTAAACATCATCTGTCCTGCACCCCACATTGCATTCATTACTTTTTGTCCTTGTCCGGCATAGTCTTTCTTAATTTTTGTAATAACAAGATTATGAAACACTCCTTCAACCGGCATATCCATATCCATTATTTCAGGTACCATTGTCATTTTAATGGGAGCAAGAAAGATCCTTTCTGTTGCTTTACCCAACCAGGCATCTTCCTGTGGTGGAATACCAACAATGGTGGCAGGGTAGACAGGATTTTTTTTATGTGTAATAGCGGTTATATGAAATTTTGGATACCAGTCGGGCAATGAATAATAACCGGTATGGTCGCCAAACGGCCCTTCCCATATTAGTTGTTCATCAGGCTCTACATATCCTTCAATAATAAAATCTGCATCAGCAGGTACTTCCACATCTGGCTGCGAAATACACTTTACCAACTCTACCTTTTTCTTTCTTAAAAAACCCGCCAACATATATTCATCCACATTTTCCGGCAGTGGAGCAGTAGCGGAGTAAGCATAGACCGGGTCGCCACCAAGTGCAACAGCCACTGGCATTCTTTTATTCAATTTTTTATACTCAGCAAAATGTTTGGCAGATACTTTATGCTTATGCCAGTGCATACCGGTGAGTGTTGGGCCAAACACCTGCATACGGTACATTCCTACATTCCGAGAGTTTGTATTGGGGTCTTTTGTATGAATGATGGGCAGTGTAACAAATGGCCCCCCATCTTTTGGCCAGCAAGTAATAACAGGCAGTTTGGTAATATCAGGTTCAGTCATCACTACTTCCTGGCATTCTCCCCTTCCACTTTTTACTTTCGGCATCCAACTGGCAAACTGACCAAGTTTTGGAAGCAGTTTTAATTTATCCAGTATGCCTTCTTTTGGTGCAGATAATAGTTTGAAAAGCGTTTCAATTTCCTTTGCCACATCATCCAAATTTTCCACTCCCAATGCCATGCACATTCTTTTTTCGCTTCCGTACGCATTCATCAATACCGGGAAGCCGTACCCTGTATTTTCAAACAATAATGCCTTGCCCCCGTTTCCGGATTTGCTTATCCTGTCGGTAATCTCTGCTATTTCTAAATGGGGATTGACGTAGGTTGTAATGCGAATGAGTTCACCGGCTTTTTCTAATGCGTCAATAAATTGTTGCTGATTTTTCCAGGCCATATTATAGAATAATTCCTGTGCTTCGAATAATTAAGTGTACAGGAATTGCTAAGGTACAACACAAGCTGTGAGTAAATGTTCAGAAAGAAAACGATGATTAATTAATACACATTGACAGGGCAACCTATTTGGTTTTTGCGACCGGGTGCCAGCATGTAGGTAACATGAACACCGGCGAAATAATAATAGTCATCGCTTTTGGGGTTTCCTCTTTTGTCAGATTTTGAGGGGTAAAGCTGGCTACCTCCTTCCACCTCATCACCCCTGTAAGACATATCAACCGCCAATTGCCCTTTTGCTGCCAGCAAATCAGCCGGATCAATATATTTGGTACTTAAATCATCAAAATAATCGGTAAATAGTTTTCGTAACCCGAGTTCTGCGCCAACCCTCAATTTTTTTGTCAGTTTAAATTTAACTCCGCCACCAAAAGGTATCGCTAATTGGGTTAGCTTATATGGCTTACGTTCCGGGTAAGAAGCAAGCCCTTGCCCTTCGGTACATAAAGGGTTTAAAAAAACTTTTTCTCCAGTTGCGGAATAAGCATAAGGATTGAATTTATAAATAGCCAGGCCAGCAAAAAAATACGGAGAATAGCGGCTGTAGTTGAAATTCGCTAAATAATATTCCCCTAGCACACTTAGTTCAAAAAGTTGAGTTTCAAAAGACAGGTTGCGTAATGATAAAGTGGGCTTATCATTATACCTGTCAGCCCCTCCAACTATAGAATAAGTAAAGCCGGTCCGCAGCATTAAGAGGTCAGATATTTCATAATTATAAGTAAGTCCAACAGCACCATTAGTTACTTTTCGGGGAAAGGGTTTGTTGCTAAGATCGCCTGAATATGCGGCGGCGGCTCCAAATAGGCCAACATGCCCCCTTTGTGCGATAGCAAGAGGAGCTATTATTAGAAAAATAGCCAGTGAACTAAGACATTTCATTTGCATTGGATCTACCGTTTGCAAATTTAAGGCCGTTAAGACTTTTTTTCTATATAGAATTTAAAATGTGGGGTATAGTTGTTTAAATAAAAAATCAATTTTTCTCTCTGAGATATTGATAATCTGTATTTTACATTCCAATTCAATCAATATATTTTGCTTGAATAATTTACATTGCGTGGACAACGCTGGCCAGCCACTGATTTTGTATGTTTAAAAAGGCCGCCGAAGCTGCTTAGTTTAACTTCCATTGTTGCACCAAAAAAATAGTACCAGTCCATTTCAGTTGGGGTTCCCCTTTTGTCTCCATGAGAAGGAAAGATGGGCCTTCCGCCGGGTATTTCGTCAGCACGGTAGGCTAATTCTACAGCCTTACTACCTCTCTCCTGCAAAAGATCATCCCGTTCTACATAATTTCCGCTTACATCATCTATATAATCCGTAAAAGATTTTCGTTGATTAAACTCAAGCCCAATATTAAGGCCGTCGGTAATGGCAAACCTGAAACCTCCGCCAAACGGAATACATATTTGCGTTAAGTTATATGGCTTGCTGTCAGGATATGCAGATAATCCCTGCCCTTCGGTACTAAGTGGTTTCAAATATGTTTTTACACCATTATTATCTCTTGCCCAGGGATTAAAATGAAAGACAGCGATACCGCCGTACATGTATGGAGAAAATCTGCCGCTGGACATATCGAGTATGGCTACTTCCAATCCGAGATACGCTTCTTTTATGGTTGTAGTGAAGCTCAGGTTTCTAACCTTCAGGTCTTCATTATTCCATGCGTCGGCAGCTTTTATAGTGCCCACATTAACACCGCCCCGCAAAGAGAACCAGCGGTTCAGGGGCTTACGAATAGAAATACCTATTGAAGGGCTCGAATTTTCAATCGTAAAAGTTTTTGGTTTTAAATCTCCCTGGTAATTCATTCCACCGCTAAAAAGGGAAATGGTGGCAGATTTGTCAAGCTCCTGGGCTTTGGAAGAATTGCCATTGCATATGCAAAGGATCACAGACAGAATGTAAATAGGTTTCATAGGTTTAGGATTTAACCTCTTCTGCACACCAAAGTGTTCAGACAAGGATTAAAAATTGGGTACTGGTCTAAGAATTCGGTACGATCTACAAATGCTAACGTACACTAATATTGTAATCGTATCCGCCTATCACATAAATTGCCCCCCAATAAGTGCTTTTCCTATTTTTAAATCGTAAAATCAACAATTATGCGTTCCATTTTAACGATGCTTGCAATTACTACTGCTGCTTTTTCAATCATTTCATGCGGAAGCGGCAAATCCAAAGCAGACAGTAAAAAAGGAGATGCCCTTGCTGTAAATATTGACACTACTATAAGCCCTGGCGAAGACTTTTTCCAGTATGCTAATGGCGGGTGGATAAACAATAACCCGATACCCGGCGACCAATCATCATGGGGTATTGGTAACCTGGTAAATGAAGAAAACCTGAAAAGGCTCCGGGAGATTTCTGTGAAGGCGGCAAAATCGGGTGGAGCAAAGGGAAGTGCAGAACAAAAGATTGGAGACTTCTGGACGATGGCGATGGATAGTGCAAAAATTGAAGCTGATGGTTTAAAACCTTTGCAACCGTGGATGGATAAAGTAAATGCCATTACAGATATAAAAAGTTTGTTAGCTATTGTTGCTGAGCTAAAGAAAATGGGTTCCTCTACCCTGTTCAGCAATTTTGTGACACAAGATGATAAGAACAGCGAAGTAATGAGCTACAAACTCTGGCAAGGTGGTATTGGATTACCTGAAAGAGAATATTATTTTAAAACAGATAGTACAACTAATAATATCCGCAACCAATATTTAAAATATATAACTAATATGTTAGTAATGTCTGGAGAAGACTCAGTGGCATCTGCTACTGGCGCAACAAACATTCTTGCATTAGAAACAAAGCTGGCACAAGCCAGCCGCAAATTAGAAGACCTACGGGATCCTTATACCAATTACAACAAAATGGCGATTACCGATTTAGGTAAAATGAATACAACGATTGACTGGACAACTTTTTTAGCCAGCACTGGTGTAAAAGGTATTGATTCGGTGATAGTAGGACAGCCTGAATTTTTTAAAGCCCTGGATAATGTATTGAAAACGGTTCCTGTTGCTGATTGGAAGAGCTATATAAAATTCAACCTGATCAGCGATTTCTCTGGTGTGTTGCCGGATAAGTTTGGTATAGCTTCTTTCAATTTCAATAAACTGTTTAGTGGTGCCAAAGAAAGAAGACCCCGATGGAAAAGAGCCATGCAAAGTTCAGAAAATGCGATGGGTGAAATGCTCGGACAATTATATGTAAAAGAATTTTTCAACGAAACTGCCAAGAAGAGATATGAAGACATGGTGGAAGCAATCCGGGACGCTTTAAAAGACAGGATTGGCCGGCTGACATGGATGACGGACAGCACCAAACAAAAAGCTTATGCGAAGCTTGCTTCTATAAAAAAGAAAGTTGGCTACCCGGACAAGTGGAAAGATTTCAGCAGTATGGAAGTCGGAAAGGAAAGCTATTTTCAGAATGTTGTGAATGCAAGTCTTTGGTGGCACAATTATGAAATCAATAAACTCGGTAAGCCTGTTGACAGGGATGAATGGGGAATGACACCGCAGACGTATAATGCCTATTACAATGCATCCAACAATGAGATTGTATTACCGGCAGGAATTTTTACGGTGCCGGGATACAGGGATGAAGAACTGGATGATGCCACTGTGTATGGCTATGCCGGTGCTTCTACTATCGGTCATGAAATTACCCACGGCTTTGATGATGAAGGAAGGCAATTTGATGACAAAGGAAATTTAGTTAGCTGGTGGACAAAAAAAGATGAAGAAGAATTTAAAAAGAGAGCTGATGTTATCATTAAGCAGTTTGATGAATACGAACCACTACCCGGCTATCACATTAATGGAAAAGCAACAACGGGAGAAAATATTGCAGACCTAGGTGGCATCTTATTAGGAATTGAAGCGTATAAAAAAACGGAAGAATACAAAGCAAATAAACCTGTTGCCGGCCTTACTCCTATGCAGCGATATTTTCTTGGTTACTCACTTGGTTGGTTAGGGCATATCCGGGAAGAAAGTTTAAGAAGCCGGTTGCTGACGGATGTACACTCTCCTGCTAAATACCGGGTGAATGGTCCTTTTGTTGATGTGGATGAGTTTTATACAACATTTAATATAAAACCGGGAGATAAAATGTATAGGCCAGATAGTTTGAGGGTGAAGATTTGGTAAGAACATAAAAATGCAAAAGAGATAAAATGAAGATGAGGCTGTTTCAAAAGGGATAAAAAAAGTAACACAACGGCCACAAAGAAAAACACAAAGAACACAACGTTTTAGTAATCAGGTTAATTTTTTTGTGTTCTTTGTGTGAACTTAGTGTTCTTCGTGTTCCAAACAACTTTTGAGATAGCCTCATTTTTTATACAAACCTGTATAATCAATTCCCAACCCCGGCGCATCAGAATAACTAATTTTGCCATAATCATAACCAATGCCGGTTGCTAAATCTTCTTCCAGCAATAATGGCCCGTCCATATCTACATGATCAATAAAAGGAAGTAAATGTGCAATGGCGGCTGAACCAATGGTAGATTCATTCATACAGCCAATCATAACTTTCATACCCAATTCTTTTGCTTTATCAATCATTCTTCTTGCTGGAGTGATGCCGCTGCATTTTATTAGCTTGATATTGATACCATGAAAATGATTATGACATCTTTCCACATCTTTTTCAAACACACATGATTCATCAGCATATAACGGCAATTCGGATGCGGCATATAAAATTTTCATTCCCTCCCAATCATCTTTAGCCAACGGCTGTTCTACCAACTCCACTCCCAGTTCTTTTAATTGTGGAATTAATTTTAATGCAGTCTCCACATCCCAAGCTGCATTGGCATCTACCCTTAATGTTGCATCAGTATTTTCCCGTAATGCTTTTACAATGCCAATATCATCAGCTGTGCCTACTTTAATTTTATAAATTGGCCAGGGTTTTTCTTTCATCTTGGCTACCATTTTTTCTATGGTATCAATGCCGATGGTATAATCACAAATGGGATTATTAGAAATATCACCACCCCAGAGTTCATACAGCTTTTTCTTTTTCATTTTTCCATAGATATCCCAGGCTGCTATATCCAACGCACAAACTAAAAAAGGATTTTGTGGAAGTAAATGATGCAGGTAATGCCAGTAACGTTCCGGGTCAGTAAAAGCAAATTTTTCTATGAACGATTTTTTTGCTTCCAGGTCTTCAATCATTTTTTCTACCGGGATATTATAATAAGCGATAGCCGGTGCTTCACCATAACCTTTAATGCCAAAATGTTCCAGTTCAACAACCAATGTTGGCTGATGTGTTTTTGTTCCTTTGGAAATGGTAAAAGGATGGCGGAATTTGAGGCTGTAAGGCCAGTATTGAACTTTCATTAGATGGAAAATTAGAAATAAAAAATTAGAAATAAAAAATGAGGAAGTTTACCAGCTACGAACAACTTTCTAATTCCTCATTTTTTCAGCCCCGCCCACTATGCTCCACATATCCACTTAGCTCTTTATTGAATTCCTTTTCTTTAATCAGATCTTCCAGCGAAATATGCATCCGGTACTGCCAGTAGTTTTTAGGATTGGCAGGATTGTTTATTCTTTCTTCATATGGATTTTCCCGGCGCAGTATTTCACTCATGCCCATAATATCCTGCAACTGGAAGATGCTCCACATAGCAGGTGAGTATAAATGTTGTAACACAACAGCCCGGCTTATCCATGATTCACAATAGTAAGGTGCATCACCCCATTGGCCCAACACATGATTATAGAAATGCTGTGTTTGCTCCCGGTTCTCCTCCCACCAAGCCCTGATCGTACTCATATCATGTGTGGATGGTGTTATCACCGACATATATGGCGCATCATTGGGATGGAAAAATTCATTCTTAGGGTCTTTTGGCATCCGTTGAATTTCCAAACTGAGAATACCTAACTGGTTCATAACATCCGGCACACAATGCGGCACCATGCCAAGGTCTTCACCACATACCAGCATATTAGTAGCAGCTTTTAATTGTGGCAATTTGTTCATGGCCTCTTTAAACCAAAAATCATCCTGGCGGCGATAGAAATAGTTAACGTATAATGCTTTTAATTTTTCCTGTACATGCGGAATCAGGTGACGGTATGTGGCCGTTTTTTCCATCGAGATACGAAAATGGAATTGTTCTCCCTGCGAGTTCTCTTCTTCAAACAATATCACATTGGAAATCAAATCAAACAAGCCAAGTTTTAGTCTTTCATTCTCACCTGTTTCATCTTCAATGGCGGCAAAATATTCTTCTACCTGTTGCTGGGTTTCGTATTCCATTTCCAGATCGTAGCCGCCAAATTCGTTAGCGATAAGAAATTTTTCCTTTACATCTGCTGCCAGCTCACCAAACATTTCCTGCAATACTTCATCCGTAATAAAAGGACGGCAATACCGCTGGTAATCGAACCAGATACCATTTTCACCAAACTCATTAATGTGAATTGGAAGACAAGGAACAAATCTTCCCATTATT
>JBKJIX010000114.1:0-5155 GCA_046598205.1 Chitinophagaceae bacterium | reverse complement strand
CTAAGAAAACACAAAGTTCACAAAGAAAAATTCCTTTACTTTCAATACGTTGTGTTCTTCGTGAAAAACTTTGTGGGCTTTGTGCTCCTTGTTTATAGACTTTTGAGACAGTCTCTTTTTTATAATACAGTTTTTAATAGCTACGCCACTTCTCTAACCGCTGTATTGATGGTATCGGGCTTTCCAAAATCGCCTTCCTGTAGTTCAATCCTCCGTGTTATATCATTCAAAGATGAAAGCCTTTGTACGGTGTATGGAATCGTATCTAATCCGGAAACAAATCGTTGTATATAACTATAGATACCAATCAGACTACCAGCCTCGATTCCTGTTCCGGTAGTCTTATTAGTTATTAATAGTGAAACGCCAATAACCACCATGACCATTATTTCCATAATGCCAAAGTTCCATGCTTCCTGGTCGCTGATACGGATTTGCCATTTTCTTAAATTATCATAATGCTGATGAATTAAATGATTGTTTCCCGTAGAAATAATATCCACTTGTTTTTCCAGCTCATCGTTCTTTTGATGATTCAGCTTATTCATTCTTTTACCATAGAGATAGCTAAAGCCGGTAACAGGTAATAAGATGCTTAAACAAACCAGTACCACCGAGGTATCATAAAAGAACAAGAGTATTAATGAACCAAGTATGCTGTAAGCTGCTTCAATTACATAGGCAAAATCAAATTCTAAAAAGTCAACGAACTCCCTGGCCAGGGTAGAGTGGGCACTAAGTTTTGAGATATCCGATTTTTGATAGCGACGGGCCAAAAACTTTGTAACCAATGAAGAATAAATAGCTGAATAGGTTCTTGTATCTAACCGGTGTCTTATTGTTCCTATAACCAACCAAGAGAAATGCACGGCGCATAATAAAATCAGTCCGCTATAGCTTCCTTTAATCAGGTCGTTTACTGCAATACCAAGGAAAAGTGGGCGGAGCAGGTTGCCCAGCATTTCCAGAGAAAAAAGGATATAAGTCAGTATCAGCCGGTAGCGGTGCTGCTTCATTATCTGGCGGAGGATGGCGAAACGAGACATAGTTCATCTTTTATGATAAATCATCAAATTTCCGGGAAAAAACCGGGTTGTCTTAAAATTAATGGATATTTGAAATTTGATAAAAGTGGCCGAAAATGATGGAATTATACTGATTTGACGCTAAAAATGGGTGATTTATGGCTATTTTAGGCTAATTCTCAAAAATCTGAAAGTAAGACTTGCGGCTATCTCAGTCGTTTAATCGGAGTAAATTTTGTTCTCGCAACGTTAGCGAATTGGCCACAGTCCCGGCAATTTCACCACGGCAGGAGGCGGCTCCGCATTGACAATTAAAAGGCTCCATATTTTCATCCAGGAAGTCGGCATAGTCAAGAGTAAGTTCCTGGCCTTTGGATATACTTTTTATTGCTAATACATTCAGCCCGTCGAAGGCTGTATTTGGTTCGCAGCAATGATTTTGTGGCGCCCATTCCGAAGGATCATCATCCCAAAGTATAAAAAGCTCTTCGCTAACGGGATATGCATAACGACGAAAATGCAGTTTCTCATCTTCATTCCAGTTTTTTTCTACAAACCGTCTGGTAATGATGCGTTGTGCCCGGCCTTCCCCTTTAAAAATTATTTCGCCTTCCTTTATATCACGGTTGGCATAGATACCATAACCGGCAATGGAATTACCTTTCATTATAAAAGATTTTTTTTCTCTTTTATGACGGGCAATGCCTTCGGCAATCATGTGTTTTAAAAAACCAGGTTGGCCGATTCCGTCATGCTTTAAGATGTAATCAGCAGAACCTTCGTATCCATCTTTATAAAAAACCGAGCAGGTAAAGTTAATTTCCAGGAAATAAATCTCGTTCTTATCATTTACTCTGTAATCCAATCTTGCATAACCAACACCATTGAAGCCATTGAATATTTTCTCCGTTGCCAATCGAAGTTCTTTATCTAACACAGGATCATTGCAAGGCACATTACAATCGGGATGAAGTTCCGATGTTTTTAAAGCATAGGTTTTAAATTCTCTGCCTTCAGGAAATAGATACTCGACTGGTTTGAAAACAGTACAGCTATGTTCGTCAACATTGGCAGCAACAAGAACAGTAAATTCTCTTCCGGCAATATATTCTTCCACCAGTAGCGGGCCATACTCATCGAGTATGCTGATACATTTTTGCTGTAGCTCAATTTTATTATGAACTAAAGAATGCTCATCTACACCCAAACTATCGCCTGCTTTAGCTGGCTTTACAAACAAAGGAAAAAATAAATGCTTCACGGCATCATCCACATCATTCAATTCATTAATGATAGTATAGCCGGGAGTTTTTACTCCTTCGCAATAAGCTAAATACTTCATGAGCTCTTTCGGCGGATCGTATAGTTTGGTGGTTGGTCCGGTAAAAGGGAGATTAAGTATCTCCAATGTATAGATAACATCGATAGAGGGTACTTCCCATTCTAAATATCCTTCACAGAGGTTTACAAAAATATCGTAGCCGTGTTTGCTGAGTTCTTTTAATTGCTTGTAAGTGGTTAGCTTATTAAGAAACACATTGTGTACTTCTGCTTCCGGTATCAGAACGGATAAGTCCCGTGGTGGATCGTAGTTTTTATAATCAACGCCGGTGGTGGAATAATCTGGTTGCAGTACACAAACTTTCATGCTATGCTAAGGTAATAAGTAGTGGAATATAAAAGCACCCTTCGACAAACTCCCCGAAATAATCGGGACGGGCAGGGTGACAAATTATTTGACCGTAACGGTCTTTTTAGTAGTTACTTTCTTGGTGGCTGTTTTCTTAACAGGAACTTGTTTCACCACACTTCTTCTAAGGGCATCTTTTAGTATTTCACAAATAATTTCTGTAAATGATACGTTTGACATTTTCAATATGGCACCGATAGAAGTATAATTTTCATCTTCGCTAAGGCCGCACTGGGCATTTGCTTCCAGCATATATAACTTACCACTGATAGCATCCTGACGAATGTCTATCCGGGTATAGCCTTTTCCGCCGCAGGCTTTGTATGCATCAAGACTTAGTTGCTTTAATGCAGGAATCAACGATGGTTCAACCGGGCCATATTCATAAAAATTTTCGTTAGACGGCATCGGGGCTTCGTCTTCATAGATTTCCCAAAGACGATCAAAGGATAAAAATTGCTCAGACTCCGGCAGCGATTTATGAAAAACTCTTTTTACCGGTTCGTAAACAATACAATTTTCCGAATCGTCTGATGAGCCGGTTATAAAAGTGGTGTATTCCGGGCCGGTTATAAATTGCTCCACAAACAAACCATCAATCAACAGGTTCCAACCACGATAACCTTTGTATATTTCTTCCACCCTATTAGCCAACTCTTCTTCTGTTGATACTACGTTTTTTACAGAAACACCCATACTGCCACCCGAAACTGCTGGTTTGATAATGATTGGTGTTCCAACTCTTTTACAAATTCCTTTGGTCGAACCTTTTTTATCGGTAATTACTCTCCAATTAGCTGTTGCCACCCCGGCTTTATCAAACGCCTTCTTCATCGGTATCTTGGAAGTGGTGATATCATAAAAGTGTGCATCGGAGCCGGTATAAATCAATCCATGCTTTTCTAATTCATGAATAACGGATACACCGGGAGTTCCATTTACTTCATCGCCATCGCAGAGATTCAACACTAATGGAGTTTTGCCGTTTTTGCTTTCAGCAATAGAAGCAATGATGGTTTTGAAATTATCCATAGTAACCGGCTGCCATTTCCATTCGGCTTTCAGCTCTTCAAATACGTTGGTGTATTCTTTTATGCTTTGGGTAAAATCGTAGTAATGCTGAATATTAGGGTCGTCAGACTCAAGATGAGGGGCTAATACCCAAATCGTATAGGGTTTTAATAACCGGGTGGCTTCAGATACCTTCATACACTACGCTACTTTCTGCCTGGATGACCGTTTTGCCAGTTGCTGTTGTATAAAATCAGTAAGACAATATTTTTGCTGTGCTTCGCTTGAAAGAAAAGTGGCACCTCTTATTTGGCCTATGCAGGAAGGGCTTCCGCAATAACAATCAAAAGACTGTGTCATTCTCCATTCTGTAGAGGGATAAAAGAATACCATCTCTTCTTCCTGCTGCAACTCCTTTAATGCTACCAACTCCATAGTAGTAGTATTGAAGAAAACATTGGGGTCGCAACTGTGATTGATATACTGCAGAAATTCCGGTTGGAGTGTGATATGTTTTCTAAAGCCAACCTGAACAGTCAGGTAAGTGGGCTCTGCAGAAATAGTGCCGACAAAAAAATCAGCAATTACTTCGCCGGGCTGATAGGAACGAAGAGCAAATAATGCATTTTGTCCGTTCAATAATTTTTGCCGCCTTTCAGCAAATACATGGTTGCTTATCGTGCGATAAGCAGGGGTAGTAAGTGTCTCCATAAATGTGTTAGTAAGTAATTAATTGAAAGTTATAGATAAACTTTTATTCAACAAGTTTATAACCCTTAAATGTGAATAATTAATGATAAATGTGAACTATGAATAATTCAATCGTTTAATCATTTACATG
Organism: Chitinophagaceae bacterium; assembly: GCA_046598205.1. Classification (GTDB taxonomy): domain Bacteria; phylum Bacteroidota; class Bacteroidia; order Chitinophagales; family Chitinophagaceae; genus JJ008. Next base: position 588 of record JBKJIX010000114.1, on the reverse strand, counting down.
ACATACTTAATAAAACAAGAGACTATAGATTCAATACTTGCTATGAAAGAATAAGTGTTAGCAATATTATTCGATAGTTTTTTCCAACTCAATACCAAGACCAGCCATCACCAGCCTGATTTCTCCAAAACTTACATCATCACTCAATTGCTGTTTTACAGGAGTTATCGAACTGCCTTTGAAATTAGTTAATGCCGCTTCAATAAGCACCAGTTTCTCCCGGCTTACCAGTTCATCAATTTTTATATCACCCCATTTTACAAACCTTGCTAAATGAGATTCGATGGTACTGATTGCCAGGTTTCTTTCGGTGGCTATCTCAGCCATTGTTTTTCCTTCCTTAAACAAACGGAACGATTCGGCATGAGTGTCGCCTTTCTTTTTACCCGTACCTGTTATTACTGGTCTTTCGTCAGGTAGTTCGGTTCTATTCTTTTTTTCCTTCTTTGGTGATTTTTCATGAATTAATGAGGAAAGGTCGTTCTCCTTACTATAAGCAACTATCGCATCTAAAAACTGCTGACCGTATTGTTTCACTTTAGCATCGCCAAAGCCACTGATTTTTCTAAGCTCCGCTAATGTTTGTGG